>NZ_JADRGN010000017.1:0-42805 GCF_018206105.1 Porphyromonas levii | reverse complement strand
GAAATTCCCTACGCTAATAAATACATCTGGGTTTCTATCAAGTGAAGCTATACTGATCAATAACACTTCTCTTGTTAATCCTTTATGGGGGATAAATGAAAAGCTTGGACATGTCTCACTCTTTTTTACGGGAAACTTGCTATTGACTTCCTCGCTAATACCGAAGAAAAGATTTTCAATTCCAGCTTACATACTCCTTCCAATAGCGATTATTGCTCTATTAAGCTATGTTACTACCATTATTTTTGGAGATAACTCTACAATAGATAATGCTCTTGAGAGTAAGATGGGGAGCACAGAAAACTATATAGGGGGTATATTGTGTAGCATAGGCATTATAGGTCTGATTGGTAGTTATTTCGCAATACGTAATAAACAAGTAAAATCATGAAACATTTCTCAATAAAAAGGACAATGAAACTATTGCGCCTCGAGCTAATGATCGAGGGGAAGGGCTTACTAACTGGATTTATAACCATGTTAGCCATTATTCTACTAGTGCTACTGAATGGACCAGACTTCACCTACGAAGTGTATAGTCGGGTGCTTCACTCCTATCTACCCTTTGTGTTTGCAGGCACAGGATTAGCCTTCTTCGCAAGAATACATCAACTACTTCATCAGAGTGCGGCACATCCTTTTGTATCTGTTCCCGCCACAGTTGGGGAGAAGTACCTCTTTATATTGCTACTAGGGGTGCTCTATTTCCTCATAGCCTCAGTTACCATACAAATCAATCTGTGGGTAGAACATGCACTGTACCCGCAGATTAATTACCACCCAGAGCCATCGGCATACAATGATTGGATGAGTAGTTGGCTGGCTAACGATTCGCTTTTCCTCTCTCCAGCCGCTTTACTCAGGGAAGAGGTATTAATTACAGGAATCTATGCAATAGGCTTGCTCTTACTCATCTCGCTATCTTTCTCATGGAAGATAATTGCCTATCCGCTCTTTGTGATTGCGCCTGTAGGAACTATCTACTTACTATCTAGACTATTTTCTATGCTCCAATGGAACCTAGTGGGCAATGAAAATGCCCCTCGCTTCTTGGGATTGGAGGCGTACCCCCTTATCCTTTCTATGATAGGAATAGCGGCTCTTGTAGGTTCCTATTTTGTATTACGCAGAAAGGAGGTGAAGTCATGAGGGAAGCACAGTCTATATTTGTGCAGATTGCCGAAGGCATCAAAGACCGAATCCTTTCGGGCGAATACCAAGCCGATGAACGCATACCCTCGGTACGCGACTTGGCAGTGGAGCTAGAGGTGAATCCTAATACCGCTATGAAGGCCTTCGATCTGCTGCAGCGGGAAGACCTCATTTACAACAAACGAGGGATGGGCTACTTCGTCTCCCCCGAGGCGAAAGCGAAAGTGGTGGAGAGCAGAAAGCGTCAGCTTCGAGAGGTAACCCTCCCCGCCCTACGCCATGAGCTAGAGCTTCTCGGGCTATCACTAGAGGATCTACTAAGGATATAAGCTATAACGTCTTGTTGAGACCGCTCAGGGAGGTCTCCTAATACCATTCATTTTGTTTGTACTACTCTGCTCGGGAGGCTTACCTCTCGAGCAAGCAGTAGTAGTATCACAAAAACATAGAAACGCAGCATTATGAAACACATGTTAGCATCAGTGCTCTTCGCTCTACTAACCACCTGGAGCGTATCTGTACAAGAAGTCACAGGTAAAGTGGTGAGCACTACAGGGGAACCACTGGAATTCGCCACCGTAAAGATTATCACCCTACCCGACAGCATAGTAATAGCTGGAGGAATCAGTAGGAAAGATGGCACCTTTGCCTTTCGGATAGACGGGAAAAGTTATCCGCTACTACTGGAGGCAAGTATGCTAGGGTTTAGCACTGCCCAAGCGCAAATAAACACTCCCAAGAATCATATACTTACACTTACAGAGGAGGCTATCATGCTCAATGAAGCTGTGATTACGGGACAGAAAATCCCGCACAAACTAGTCCCTGGAGGGCTTAGCACTGATATAATCAATACCCCTCTTGGCAAGCTAACTGACATCTACAGTATCCTAAGAGGCGTACCGATGATAGAGATTGAGGGCGAAAAGGTGACCGTGACGGGGAAAGGCACCCCTGTCATCTACCTTAATGACCGACGCATGACGGATCCGAACCAACTGAAACTACTCAAACCCTACCTAATAGACCGAATAGAAGTAGTCACCAATCCAGGAGCAGAATACAACTCCTCAGTACAATCAGTACTGAAGATATACACCAGACGCGAACCTGGGTCGGGGCTTAGTGGTATGCTCTTCGCCAGAGCTGAGCATCAGCTAGAAAGCCCAGGGGTAAGTGGCAATCCGTATATCGACCTCAACTACCGCATGGATAATTGGGACTTCTTCACCCAGTTGTATACCAGTAGGAATACAGGTATCACCAATACACCAACCATGATACTGGATGGGCGAACAGAGGACGGCAACTGGCTCAATAAATCAGCACTCAAATACTCATGGGATGGCATAAGTTTCGGAGTAATAGTCGGCGTGAACTATACCGACAAAGACCAAAGTGCTGGGGCTAAGTATTCAATTAACGGCAATAACAATACAAGTTACGGGCAGTCCGACATGCGGAGCCAATTGGATAATAATACCCCTACCCGCTACCTTGTAAAACAGATAGAGAAGGACAAGTGGAACTATACCCATAGACCTTCACTTTACTACTTGCGCAAGTTGGGAGAGTGGACTGCCCAGATAGATGCAGACTATTATCTCAATAAGAACGCACTATCCGATATACAAATCAAAGAGGGACACACGGAGGCTTACGAGCTACGAACGCTCAATAGCAGTAATGGGTCATCCAAAAGTTCTATAGGAAGCCGACTCAAAGCCAACGGACCTCTGTGGGGCGGACAATTGACCATCGGTGGGGAATACTCCATGACGAATAACCAATACTTCACCTACAACGACCAAGCGCTCAAGCTCCCCAACCTAGATAGCGAATATAAGGAGAGCCTTACGGCTCTATTTATAGACTATGGGCATAATATAGGGAAGAACTGGAACCTCTCTGCAGGTCTTCGGCTTGAGCACCTCAAGAGTCAATACATGAATAAAGGAGGGAAGGGCGATAAGCAGTACCGACAGTACACCAACTTCTTCCCTACTCTATCGATTGGCGGTCGTCTATGGGGCTTCAATACTCAGCTCTCATTCAGGAGCAATATCAATCGCCCTAGCTACTGGCAGCTACAACCTAGGTATGCTTATGTATCTAGATTTCAATACTCTGCAGGTAATCCTACGCTACACAACAGTATCAGCTACAATACCCAGGTGATGATAAATAAGAAGTGGTTTACCCTCATACTGAATGACAAATACACTGTCGATGATATATCCCAGAGAACCGTGCGGATGCCTGACCTTAATAACCCAGGCAAGTACCTACCCTATACCTCGCTCCTCGATAGCTTCAATGCCAAGCCTTACCACACAATCAATGCCATAATTGTGATTAGCCCGACTATCGGCTGGTGGAGACCTACGCTTACAGCTATGGCTGCAAAGATGATAGGATATGATGTATGGCACTTCGACCAGCACATCAAGGATCGTAAGCCTATCTTCAGGGTTATGCTGAAGAATAACTTCACCCTGCCAAAGGATATCATACTCAGTCTCGACCTTAACTGTATGACTTCTGGAGCTTCCCAAAACTACGACTTCATAGAGCCTACACTCCGCACCTATGCTCAGATATCTAAGAAGTGGCTCAAGAATAAACAACTGACCACCTCATTTAGTGTCAACAACCTATTTAATAGCAAGCAAAACTTGCTAATGGCAAAAGATAGGTATACGACTCTTACCAATCAACAGCACGTTCCTACGACCTTCACCTTTACGGTCACCTATCGCTTCAATACGACGAACGCCAAGTATAAAGGTTCGGGTGCTCTCGACTCTGTAGTAGGACGTATGGAGAACTAACCTCCTAGCGAAGAGACCTAAGCTACAACGACATTAGTTCTTAAGATTAGTGATGAAAGGTATCCAGAGCTTGGAGCACAGCTATGGGTACCTTTTTTTATCCTCGGCAGGGGGAAGTGCTTACTCTCTACCGTGTAGAGTCATAGTATACAGTATGCTGTACTACAAATAGTTGCAATGCCTCTATATGCACAACAGGCACCATACAATATCTATATTAGGGAAAATAGTTACCTTTGCTTGTTATTGATATTATAGAGTAAGAGATGAGAAAGGTAATAGCGATATCCAACCAGAAGGGTGGCGTGGGGAAGACAACTACGACAATCAACCTCGCAGCATCCCTTGTAGCACTGGAGAAAAAGGTTCTGATAATTGACGCAGACCCGCAAGCCAATGCCACCAGCGGGCTTGGGGCTACTATCGCTTCGCCCAATAAGACGGTGTACAACTGTATGATTGGCGAAGCCAATCCACATGAGTGTCTTGTAGAGACCTCGGTAGAGGGGCTGATGATCCTGCCATCTCATAGCGACCTCTCAGGAGCCGAGGTAGAGCTAGTAAGTGTAGCGAACCGAGAGCTAGTGATGAAGCGCATTACGGAGCAGCTCCGTGACGAGTACGACTTTATCTTTATAGATTGCTCTCCGAGCCTTGGTCTTATCACTGTAGCAGTACTAACGGCTGCCGACTCTGTGATTATCCCTGTGCAGTGCGAATACTTCGCACTAGAGGGAATTAGCAAACTCCTCAGCACCTTGCAGGTAGTGAAGAAGCGCACTAACCCTAACATAGAGATTGAGGGCTTCTTAATGACAATGTACGATGCACGTACGCGCCACTCCAATCAGGTATACGAGGAGGTCAAGAAGCACTTCAAAAGCCTAGTCTTTACCAGTGTTATCCACCGCAATGTACGTCTCAGCGAGGCACCTAGCTTCGGACAATCGGTACTCGACTTCGATATCGAATCGCGCGGTAGTCAAAACTACCTACAGCTGGCACGTGAGCTTCTGGAGAAAAACAAGTGATTATGAATAAGAATAACAGTAAGAAGAATAGTCTCGGACGTGGACTAGATGCCCTCATCACTACCGACTACAGCGGTGTGGCGGCGGAGGGCTCATCATCCATCAATGAGATTGCACTAGTGGATATCATCCCTAATCCCGAGCAACCCCGTACGGACTTCGATGACGAGGCACTGCAGGAGTTAGCGCAGTCCATCAAGCATATTGGTCTCATCCAACCCATCACTGTACATGCGCTATCTGACAACAAGTATAGGATTATCAGTGGAGAGCGTAGGTTTAGAGCAGCGAATATTGCGGGACTAGAGGCGATTCCCGCCTATGTCCGTACTGCCGATGATGAACAGATTATGGAGATGGCGCTGATCGAGAATATACAGCGTCAGGATCTCAATGCCATTGAAGTGGCTCTGGCTTTTAAGAATCTCATAGAGCGCTACGACCTCACCCAAGAGGAGCTAAGCGCCCGTGTGGGTAAGAAGCGCGCCACTATCTCGAATACAATCCGCCTACTCAAGCTCCCCGCAGAGATTCAGATGGGACTCAAGGATGGCAAAGTATCGATGGGGCATGCACGCTCTCTCCTCGGCATTGAAGACCCAGAGGTACAGCTCGCTTTCTATGAGCAGGTACTCCGAGATCAGATATCGGTAAGAGAACTAGAGCAGATGGTACGCACGTACAACGAACCTGATACTGAAGCCCCCAGCAAACAGCCTACGAAGCAAGCGAAGCCACTCAATAGTAGTGAGGAAGTAAAGCTCCTCACCAAGCGCTTCCGCAATCTATTCGGCACGAAGGTCTCTATGACACTCAGCGAGAAAGGGAAAGGCAAGATTGCCATCCCGTTTGAGAATAACGACCAACTGGAGCATATCCTTACGCTCCTCGACAAGCTATGATACAGGCTCTCAGGTATAGCTTCTGGACTATATTAGTCACAGTAGTCTTCGCGCTCTCTGCCCATGGGCAGCAGGTACCCGACACTATACCTACGCCGACCAAGGAGGAAATAGCCAATCAGATACAGCGAGTCACCCCAAAAACAGAAGCGGCAAAGGAAACCGCTAAAAAATTAGCAGCAGTAGCGCCTATACAGACTAAAGACGGCAAACCTTGGAAACCCAATTCTACGAAAGCCGTACTCTTTAGCATTATACCCGGAGGTGGACAGATCTACAATAGGGTCTACTGGAAACTGCCTATCGTTATAGGTGCCTACACTGCTTGCTATTACGCTATCTCCTGGAATAATAATAACCTCAACGAATATGCCACTGCGTTTCGTGACATCAAGAGCGACACACCAATGGAGTTTCAGTCGTGGAAAGAGTTTGTACCCTTTGGTGCGGATCCCGAGAGCTATGTGAATAACTCCGCCTTCCATGACCAGCTGAAGCGTGGTCGGGACTTCTTCCGCCGCTATCGCGACATGAGTATCATTGTTAGCGTGGCTGTCTATGCGCTCTTTATGATCGATGCTTATGTAGATGCCGAGCTGTATAGCTTCGACATCTCCCCCAACCTCACCCTCACCTATTCGCCAGCATACATGCCCCCTACTCCACAGACCCCCGATAGTGGTGTGGGCATACAATTAGCACTTACATTCTAATGAATAGAGCCTTACAACAGCTACTTATCGGGATAACCCTCCTCCTGCTCCCCCCTATGGCTTCGGCACAAGAGGAGATGAAGATAGGCGACATCGGGCGATTGCCCGAGAGCTTCGAAATGACTTTCGACTCCCTATTCAATAATAGATACAGAGAGTACTACAACCTCGCCAAACCAGTACGAACTACCGAGGAGACCCGTACCCTAGACCAGCTCTACCGCAACCGTCTCCATTCTATGGAGAGCGCTATCCCTCTCACGTACAATCCTACGGTACGTGAGGCTATCGAGCTATACGTAAATAAGCGTAGTAGTCTCCTAAGTGTAATGCTCGCCAAAGCCACCTATTACTTCCCCATTATCGAGGCCGCACTTGATAAGTATGGGCTCCCGCTAGAGCTTAAGTACCTCGCTATCGTAGAGAGTGCCCTTACCCCCACTGCCGTTAGCCGTGCTGGTGCTAAAGGGCTATGGCAGTTCATGCTCCCTACAGGCAAGGCTTACGGTCTACATATAGATAGTATGGTGGATGAGCGCTGCGACCCTCGGAAAAGCTCCGAGGCGATGGCTCGGTACTTCAAAGATATGTACGCTTTATATGGCGATTGGATGCTGGCTATCGCTGCCTACAACTGCGGTCCAGGCAATATCAATAAGGCTATTCGGCGGTCGGGCGGCAAGACAGACTTCTGGCAGATCTACCAGCACCTGCCTAGGGAGACCCGCTCCTACGTCCCATTCTTTATCGCAGCATTTTATGCGATGGAGCATTATCAGGAGCACAACATCCGCCCGTACACTGTTACGGTTCCGCTAGCAACTGACACCGTGCATATCAATAGGAAAGTAACCTTTAGTGAGATTAGTACCCTTAGTGGCGTCGGCCTAGATATTATCAGGGATCTCAACCCTCAATACCGTAGAGAGATTATCCCTGGGAATAACGGCACACAGATACTACGGCTACCTACTGCCGATGCCACTAGCTTTAGTATCAAGAAGGACTCCCTCGCTCTCCTCTACAAAGAGAAACTGCCACCTCTCAGCACTACTGATACTACGCTTGCTACCACCCACGAAGAAGACAGTGAGCAAGCGCTTGGTGAAACCATTACGCATACTGTATCCAAGGGTGAGACGCTATCAAGCATTGCTCGCAAATACGGCGTCGGCGTCAAGGAGATCAAGGACTGGAATAGTCTACGCACCGACCGACTCAAGAGAGGTCAGAGCCTTCGTATAGAGCAGTCGGGTAGTAAAACCATAGCAAAAGTGACTAAGACCAAGCCAGAACCCGAGTTTAGGTATCATACCGTAAAGCGCGGTGAAACGCTCTCCAGTATCGCTGCAAAGTACAAGGGCGCTACTGTAGCCAAGATCCGTAAGGCAAATGGCATCAGAGGGAATATGATTAGACTTGGGCAGAAACTCAAGATTCCGAGATAGCCTCTCAAAGACTAAGGAGAGAGGGAAGCGACAACGTTTTTTGAATATTTCCGTAATGACGATTAATAGATATATATGATGAAGAAGGATTTATCAGAGGCAGCAAGGGCATACCATGCCCTTCCGCAGCCTGGCAAAATAGAGGTACGACCCACCAAACCATACCTTACTCAGCGAGACCTAACGCTCGCTTATAGCCCAGGCGTAGCAGTGCCTTGCTTAGATATAGAGACAGAGCCCGAACAGGCTTACGACTTTACCTCCAAAGGCAACCTAGTGGCAGTGATTTCCAACGGTACAGCAGTACTCGGACTAGGCGATATTGGGGCTCTAGCAGGCAAACCAGTAATGGAGGGCAAAGGTCTCCTATTCAAGATATACGCAGGTATCGATGTCTTCGACATAGAGATCGACGAGAAAGACCCAGTAAAGTTCGTGGAGATTGTCAAGTCTCTAGCGCCCACATTTGGTGGTATCAACCTGGAGGATATCAAAGCTCCTGAGTGCTTCTATATCGAGCAGGAGCTCAAGAAGCAATTGGACATCCCAGTGATGCACGATGACCAACACGGTACCGCCATCATATCTGCCGCTGGACTACTCAACGCGCTCAAGATAGCGGGCAAGAAGATAGAGGAAGTCAAGATTGTAGTAAGTGGCGCAGGCGCTTCGGCTCTCTCCTGTACCAAACTCTATGTAGCTCTCGGAGCGCGTATTGAGAATATTATAATGCTCGACTCCAAAGGCGCTATCCGTAAGGATAGACCCAACCTTTCCGAAGCAAAGGCCTACTTCGCTACAGCACGCGATGTCCATGACCTTGCAGATGCTATCGTAGGAGCCGATGTATTCCTCGGGCTCTCACGTGCTGGAGTACTCAAGACTGAGATGGTACAGCAGATGGCTCCAAGCCCTATCATCTTCGCCCTTGCTAACCCTGATCCAGAGATTACCTACGAAGAGGCTATGGCAGCCCGCCCTGATGTCTTGATGGCAACAGGGAGGTCGGACTATCCTAACCAGATCAATAACGTTATCGGATTCCCATACATCTTCCGAGGTGCACTAGACGTACGCGCCACTGGCATCAACGAAGAGATGAAGATGGCTGCCACGAAAGCCATTGCGGAGCTAGCCCTAGAGCCAGTACCCGAAGAGGTATCACTAGCTTATGGCAATATACCTCTACACTTCGGACCTAGCTACTTCATTCCCAAGCCAGTCGACCCACGCCTGATTCTCCGTGTTTCACTAGCAGTGGCTAAGGCTGCCATCGAGTCGGGCGTTGCACGCAAGGTTATCACCGATTGGGAGGCATACGAAGAAGAAGTATTTGCTCGTGTAGGCAATGTCAATAGCCTAGTCCGTAGGGTATACAACTCTGCGAAGCTCAATCCAAGACGTATCGTCTTTGCAGCAGGCGAGCATACCGTATCTGTCAAAGCAGCAGTAGAAGTGCTCCGACAGGGTATCGGTCAACCTATCATCTTGGGCGACGCCGAAAGCATTCGTCACAAGGCGATGATCAACGAGCTCGACCTCACAGGTGTGACGGTTATCAATCATAGATCGCCAGAGTTCCACGAGAAGAGAATACAGTATGCGCAGCAATTCGCTAAGCAAAACTGGCGCAAAGGTGGGAAGATTAGCGAAGCCCAAGACAAAATGTACGACCCCAACTAC
The DNA here is from genome assembly GCF_018206105.1 of Porphyromonas levii. Classification (NCBI taxonomy): domain Bacteria; kingdom Pseudomonadati; phylum Bacteroidota; class Bacteroidia; order Bacteroidales; family Porphyromonadaceae; genus Porphyromonas; species Porphyromonas levii. Next base: position 33,045 of record NZ_JADRGN010000017.1, on the reverse strand, counting down.
TTTGGGATGATGATGGTACAATGCGGAGATGCCGAGGGCATGATTACTGGATTGTATTCAAACTACAACTACCTCAAGGAGGTAGCACTCTCTACAGTAGGTGTCAAGGAAGGCTTCAGCCACTTTGCCACCATGCACATGGTAACGCTCAAGAAAGGACCTCTCTTCCTCGTAGACACGCTTATCAATCAAAATCTTAAGGCAGATACGTTAGTAGATATTACAGTGCTTGCTGCGGATAAGGTAAGATGCCTAGGGCTTGAGCCTAATATCGCACTCGTCAACTTCTCAGACTTTGGAAGCGGCAGCGCAGAATCGTCAGTAGAGGCTCGCAAAGCAGTAGCCATCCTACACGATAAGTATCCCGACCTTCATGTAGATGGTGAGATGCAAGTAACTACAGCGCTCAATCCACAAAAGCGCGATGAAGAGTATCCTGACAATAAGATAAAAGGGCAAAAGGCGAATATCCTCGTCTTCCCTCGCCTTTCTGCCGCCAATGCCTGCTACCAGCTACTAAAGTCGCTAGATAGCACCGAGAGCGTAGTAGGTCCTATCCAGATTGGGCTTGCTAAGCCAATCTACTTCGTAGACCACGGAGCTACAGTCAAAGAGATTGTAGATGTAGCAGCGCTCACCTCATTAGACACCGTAGGCTGTCTCAACTAACAACAGCAAAGCATACACTTTAGCGAATAGGGCTGGTTCCAAGTACGGAGCCAGCCCTACTCTTTACACCTCACCCAAACGTCCTCTACCGAGAAGACACACTCAATATACCGAGTAGAGAAAGTCTCTCCCGCAAGGGACCGGAGTCCCTGACGGGAAGAACTAGAGTCCCTCGCCTGAGGGACTGCCTCTGATATATAGACTACCGTACAGTGCGAACGCTTGTAGAAGGGCACGCATTACGCCAACACAACTTCTCTATAGGGGAAAAATTCTCCTATTAATGCCACCCAGCACAAAACTTCCGTTAATTTACAAGCTAAAACACAGCCTCTCTAAATTTTCTAAGAGAAAGGAACAGAACCTATTTTCTTATATTTTCTCATTAAATATTCATTTTCCACACCAAACTCTCACCCTAATACACCAGACAAAAGTTTGTTATTCTAAAGAAAAATATATATCTTTCGACCACTTTTAGTGAATTCTTGTCATTAGGTATAAGATAACATCTATACCAAAGCTAGATTTCACCAGATATGAGAGATAAATAACACTGACCCGAGTACGATACTTGTGTCACATTAACAATTCAACAAAATAATCAGATCTATGACAAAAATTACACAATTGTCTATTTACTTGGTGGGTTCGCTTCTACTCCTTGTAGGTCTCACCAATTGTGTCCCAAACCAGGACATCAATGCTAAGGGTGACGTAACGACCCTATCTATCAGTAAGGGTGACGTCACCTTTGCAAATACAGGAGGTCAAGAAAAGATAACTATTGAGACCAATAGTGATGCTTGGGACTTCTTTACTAACACTACAGAGGAGTGGCTCAAGGTAACCAAAGAGGGCGACAATGCACTCATCTCTGTATCTGAAAATAAAACTGCTGACGACCGCACAGCGACATTAGTCATCTCAGCCAATGGTGTAAATAAGAATATCAGCATCAAACAATCAAGTGCTGATGTCATCTTCACTTTATCAGAAAATAATGAATTGGTTCTCCCTGCACAGGGCGGTATAAAGATCGTAGCAGTTGAGTCCAACAACGCTTCATGGCGCCTAGAGCCTCTTGCAAGCGAGATAGAGTGGCTTAGCATAAAGGGCGGTAACGGGCAGAGCGATATGCTCGTAATAGAAACCACCACTAATCCTAGCTTTGAAACTCGTACGGCAGAAGTTATTGCCACACTTAGCAATGGCACAAAGAAACTTATCTCCATCAAACAAATAGGGACAGCAAAGTATCTGCTACCATTTGACCAAGACTGGAGAGAGTACAGTGAGTATAACCTCATACAGCACGAGCAAGCTCGTGGATCTGTAATGCAGCAATATGCTTTTCCTCAAAAGGGAGATGCTTTTTCATCACCTAAGAAAGGGAAGATCATATTCAATACGTCTAGTAGCGTTATGCCGTTACTGATCTATACAACAACAATAATAGATCCTAAGTATGAACAATCTATCCTCAAGCTAATATATAAGGATACAGAAAATCGTGTGGAGATAGATGAGTACGCAGCCTTTCTAGTTAAAAATAATTATGAAGAAACACCTTCAAGACAACCTGAAAAAAGGCGCCACTTCACAAGGAAAGATGGGAAGGCAATTGCCATTATAGATTTTGACCCTGCCTATGGGGATTTTGCCTTAGTGGGATTTGTACCTGTTTATCCTCAAGAACAAGCCTATGCGACTTTCTCTGTTCTACCAAAGGGAGCAAATGGAAAAGTTTACGACACAGTTTTCAACAAAAAAGATAAGAAACTTGACGATGTTCTTCGTCTAGAGAAGAGCCTTGGGAGTACAGAGAAAGCGAGAAAGATGAATGATGCTCCCTACGATCAAGAAATCGAAAATATATTGTTTGAACCAAAAGCAAATCAGCAACTTAAGACAGAAGAAGAAAACTTACGCTGGTATGGCTTTTACCACCACACTCAGTCTAAGATTCAGTTTGCACCTGAATACTTAGGATCTGTCAATGAGTACATCTTGTTTTTCAAGGAGTACACCCGAGCCGTTTATCTCAAGCCTAAAAACTCTGGATGGGATGTAACGGAAGAGTTCCATAAACTCCTCAAAAAAGAAGGTTACTCATTCTTGCGCAATCTCAATGGTACACAGCTGTATTTAAAAGAAATAAAGGATGCTAAAGAAGTCCTACACGTCACCTTTAGCAATAATATCAACGACCCGATAATGGGAGGAAATCCTCACGTTCAGATAGGCTACTTCCAAATACCTAATGAAAAAGAAGGATCTTCAGCTAAACCTAACTTTAGCAGTCACAAATATCCTGAGTATCAGTTTACACGTCTGAAGTCAGGCGAATATCAACTGATATTGATAGAGGGAGACAACACCTCTCCTCTGTTTCAAAAGTAAGAATTGCATTTAAGACTAAAAGAATTGTCAGATGAAAAACAGAATACTTCAATGGTGTGCTCTTCTCTGTACACTTGTCTGTTTGGCAAGTTGCCAGAAGAGTGATACCTCGAGAAAAGGCAACACGCCCCAGACGATTGAACTATCTTCTGAAAGCATAGAGCTTGGGAAGATAGAGACAAGTGCGGAGGTGATGGTAAAAGCCTCAGCGACTTCTTGGAATGCCTTCTTTACCCCCGAGGTAAAATGGGCTTCGATAAAGCAGGAAGGGGATAAGATCATGATTACTACTGATCCCAACCTTACTTCCCAGCCAAGAAGCACCACAATAGTGGTTACCTCGGAGGGCGCAATGAAGAAAGTAAGCCTACGGCAGAGTGCTGCCGACGCAGCATTGACACTAACCAATAATGTAGTCAATGCCCCTATCCGTGGAGGACTAATAACAGTAGAGGTAAAGGCGAACACTACCAAATGGTCACTCACAGACCTCCCGAAAGGGGACGATTGGATTGAAGCAAAAGCCGACAAAAAAGCAGGACTTATCTATCTAGAGGTTAAGCCTAATAAGACAGTTGAGCAAAGAGAGGTTGTTATCGGCATCAATGTTGAGGGTGGCGACAAGAAAGAGATGACGGTCACTCAGAAAGGTCGTCTAGCCTATGCGCTCCCTTTTGAACAGAACTTACGCGTATTTGATGTAGGAGCTATCATCAGGCACGGGGTAGAAAAAGGCTATATACTTGGGTTTTATTTACCTTCAGAAGAGACATGGCTAGGAAAAAGTGACCACGTACTATTCTTCCTTACGGGACTAGAGAAAACGCCCACAATTATCTACAGAAGAAGCGCAGAGTATGTTCTAGCATACCAGACGGCTGAAGTTCCAATCGCAGATAAGACGGAACTTCAAAAAGGAGGTGGCTATCGTACTTTTCTAGAGGCAAATGGCTATAAAGAAAGACATGGTTCCACTGATGAAAAGCCAAAGCTTGAAAACCAAGATGGCTCACTATGGCTAGATCTTAAAGCAGTAAAAGACAAGTTTGACTCCTCAAAGGTGATAGGGTATGTTGCTCAGTTTATGCCTCAGATCATTCAAGACAAGCCTTATGAGACCTTCCCTAAGCTCCCTCTAGAGCCTACGGATCTAATTAAGATGCTCAACAACTCCAATTATCACTTCAGCGATGTAAAGAGCTTGGAAGAAGGACTTGGTAGCACTGTTTTGCATCACTTGACCGTTAAAGACATGGATCCTTCTCATCAGTATTGTAAAAATGACGATGAGACCATCCATATGGTCTATAAAATAAAGAAAGATAAAACTGATAAGCATATTGCAGACTATAGATTCTCTAGCTACAATGTTACATCAATTGACAAACATGGGGCGAAAAACGTAGCGCCAGAGTTTATTCAATCCATGAATATGCTTCGACTCTGCTTCGTTGATTATAACTTAGGAGTATTTATGCCTGATGAAAAGTCATATAAAGTAACACGAGAATTCAATGACCTACTCGTTGCTAATGGATTCAGGTATTCAGGTATAAGACGAGATGGCATAGATTATATTCGTGAGTCCGACAATATGTTATTACGGATTCAGATGTTCTTAGGCTCAGAAGCCCAAAAATGGTTTGAAGGGCATGACAAGATGATGTCATTGACATTAACTCGTCCTGAAAGCAATCTCAAAGCTGCCATAGCAGCAGACGACCAGTTGTTTTATGAAGCTGCTATGCGAGGGGAATACGCCGAGAGACACTTCGTTAATGATATCCTCAACGCTTCCCAGTGTTTCTCCCCTATTCTAAAACAAATGAAGAACTAACACCCATTATGAGAAGAAGATTAAAATTATATACCACTATACCACTACTCTTTTTGCTCTTTACTCTCCATAGCTGCGCCAATAGTAGAGAGGAAATAAAGGAGAAGAATCAAGACGTAGTGGAGAATTCCTCCTCTGTTCCTTTTAATATGACAGAGGACGAAATGGCAGCTCTGCGAGCCAATAATATCACACGAGGACAACTTATCATAAAGCTATCCGACTCTGGATTGAGAAGCTTGGGGGACTATCGAGTAATGCCTGAGGAGCTCAACCTAAGAAGTCTCCCTAGTGAGACTCAGAGTATTTTAAGAAGTATCGGCACCAAGAGAATGACGCGACTATTTCCACCTGCAGGTGAATTTGAAGAGCGCACAAAGCGAGAGGGACTAGACCGTTGGATGATACTTGAGTTTGATGAACAGCAAGAACTACCCGAGACTCGCTCGATGGTACGTAGTCTGGAGGACTTTGAGTATGTCGAATTCTCATATGTTCAAACGCTTCCTAAGGTAAAGGTCACGCCTATGTCTGCCGACGAAATTCCTAAGGAAGAAAAGGCAGATGCAATCTCTGGTTTCAATGACCCCTTCCTATCCCTACAGTGGCACTACTACAACAATGGTACCAGAGTGTACTCTAAGCCAAGAGCAGATATCAACCTCTTCGAAGCTTGGGAGGTAGAGACAGGTTCGCCTAAGGTTAAGGTATGTGTCGTAGATGGCGGCATCGACCTCAAGCATGAAGACCTAGTAGATAATCTCGACATAGAGAATAGCTACAACTTCATTAAAGATAAAGATGGGAAAGACCATGGCAAAAACATATATCCAGACGTTGATGGTCACGGAACCCACGTAGCTGGTACTGTTGCCGCTGTGAATAACAACGGGAAGGGTGTCGCCGGTATCGCTGGTGGAGATGGAAAAGGCAAAGGTATTCGCCTAATCAGTGCTCAGGTATATGGCTATAGCAATGATAAAACACCTCCTTCGTCCATAGGTATCAAATACGGTGCAGACCATGGCGCCGTTATCAGCCAGAACTCTTGGGGCTATAGATATCCAGGACCTCGCCAAGTACTTCCACACGATAAAGAGTCTATCGACTACTTTATCAAGTATGCTGGCATGGATAAGGACGGCAAGAAACAACTCCCAGACTCTCCTATGGCAGGAGGAGTAGTGATATTTGCAGCTGGTAATGACTACGTAGGCTATGATGCCTCTCCTGCTATGTATTCAGAAGTAATTGCTGTATCATCTATGGCAAGTGACTTCACCAAGTCGGAGTTTACCAACTATGGTAGTTGGGTCGATATCATGGCTCCAGGTGGAGACCAAGGCAAGTTCGGGAAGTTTGGTGGTGTCTTCAGCACATTACCGAAGAATAAGTATGGATTTATGCAGGGGACTTCCATGGCTTGTCCTCATGTATCAGGCATTGCCGCATTGGTCGTTTCCAAATATGGCAAGCAGGGCTTTACCAATAAACAACTTAAAGAGATGCTCACTACAGCACTGCGTCCTTACGACATCAATGCGCTCAACCATGCCAACTATCGTGGGAAACTTGGTGCCGGATACATAGATGCCGCTAGAGCTCTAGACGCTAAAGGGGCAAACAATACTGCTCCTGCAACCCCAGCCAACGTAGTCGCTACTGCAGACTATACCTATGTAGACTTTACATGGGATGTATCTAAGGATGCCGATGCGCACAACCAGGTAGCACAGTTCTACGACCTCTATATTACCGACAAGGCTATCACCAACGATAGTGAGCTAGACCAGCTTACCCCTATCAAGATCTTCGGTGAGACCCTCAGGGTAGGACAAAAGGTAAAATACACCTCTGATGAACTTACAGACGAAGGCAAGTACTTCTATGCTATCCGTGCTGTCGACCGCTGGGGTGCTAAGTCTGGTGTCGTAAAGGGTGAGTTCCAGACCAAAAAGAACGAAGCTCCTGCCGTCATTAGCGGGCTATCCGATATGCCTCTTATCCTCACCAATAGGTCTACCCTAGACCTCGTACTAACCGTGAAGGATCCAGAGGGTCATAAGTGGACTCTCGACAAGAGTGGTATACTCGAGGGCGTAGTGATAAAGCGTAATAGTGGTGAAGATAAAGTCAATATCACTATCTATCCTGAGCAGCCTGAGGGTGAATACACCTTTACCCTAAAGCTCATCGATGAGCACAAGAAAGCTAAGGAGTACCCTATCACCTACAAGGTGGTCAAATACCAAGCGCCTAGATTTGTAGGATCCAAGGATATTATCGTAGGTCTCAAAGACAAAGGCTATAAGATTGCCCTTACCGATATTATCTCTTTTGCCCAAGGGATGAAAACAGCAATCTCTATCACAGGAGCAAAAGACAACATCATCGATGCCAAGGTCAATGAGGGCATGCTTATCCTCGACCCTAAGGCTATTGGGGTCTCTCCTTTGACACTCACTTATGATGATGGGATTAATAGATCAAGCTCTGATCTGAAGATTAGCGTAGTCCAGGATATAGAAGCCTCAGTATATCTTCTTTACCCAATACCTACCAAGACTGAACTAAATATAGCACTCAATAGAGAGCTCAAGTCTGCAACCTTTGTGATTACCTCTGTAAGGGGAGAGGTATTGCTCAGAGAAGAAAAGATCATCGATAATCGCCACCATGTGACCCTTGATGTACATAAATTGGTAGCTGGCACCTATACCCTAACAGTGGTATCGGCAAAGGGCACCTATCGCACCTCTTTCCTAAAACATTAATATCCAATTAGATTATTATAGAGATGAAAACAAAGCTATTTATCTCCGCACTGCTACTTTCTTGGGTATTGAGTGCATCGGCTCAGATAGGTCGTCCTCTCCCAGTATTGCAAAGCAACCCCGATGCTCGCACAGCGGCTATGGGCGGAGCCACAGGAGCGAAAACAGATAGAATGTATCTATTTAGCTCTCCCAGTGCTATGCTCTTTCAGGATCAGAAACTACGGTTTGACTTCAGTACAGAAATGTACCCCAAGGTTCAGGACATCACAGGGCGTACTATGCAATACAACCTTACTGGAGCCTATCATTTTCTAGACCGCCATGCAGCATTCCTAGGCTTCAGATACCAGGGTGGCACTGAGCATACCTATATAGATGGCAATCTAGAGAGCAATAGAGTCGTTGTCAAGCCCTTTAATTGGATCATCGACGCTGGCTATGCATTCAAGCTTAGCGAACAATTCTCGGTTGATGCTTCTGCTAACCTCATTGCCTCATGGATTGGTAAGGGTTCCTACACTGGCAGCTTTGCTCTTGGAGTTTACTACCAAGGCGACGTAACCCTTGGCTATATCCCAGCAATAGCTAGCGTAGGGCTGAGGGTAATGGACATAGGTGCACCTCTCTCATATAAGGCGGAGGGCATGAGCTATGCTCTACCTACTTCTCTCCAATTGAGCGGTGGGCTAGATCTCCAGCTGACTCCTAAACATCAAGTAAACCTACTTGCAGGTACTCGTTATTTCTTCCTCCCCAAGGAGGCGAGTCTATTCACCATGGGGCTAGGTACCGAATATGGGTATAAAGGTTTCCTCTTTGCTCGTGCAGGATTCCAGTATGGTCAGCATGCACAATCCTTTGGCACACTAGGTCTAGGTGGTAAATACCAAGGTATTACACTAGATACTGCCTATAGGATTTCTACCGCAAAAGATTTTGGAGTAAATACGCTCCTCATATCCCTAGGCTATAGCTTCTGAGCATAGGCCTACTTACAGAATAAAGCAAGAGGGTGCTGAAGACTTCTTCGGTGCCCTCTTTTTTCATGCTGGCTATCCTGAATTGTACTCGGTATTGGTCATATAAAGAGACTGTTGCACGGCGGCGAACTACTGCGTTACTTTCGACTTTCGGCTTCGGTCACGTACGTGAGTACGCTCCCGTCAGCCTCAGTCTCTGTGCCTTGTATTTCACCACCGTGCAACATTCTAAAATATACGACCCCTACGTCTCAAAATGACGACCGACCTAGATTCATTGACTACTATAGGAGATAACAGATAGAAAAGGTAATATTCCGTCCTTGCTGCTGATAAGGGCTGATGGATGCCACAAAATACCTACTTATAGGGATACCCTATTATTCATAATCTTTTTATCTTTGTGCCAATGTTAAAGGAGCATTCTATCCTTGATCTTGCACACATCCATCTTGCCTAGAAGATTGCTCCTGGATACATTCCTATCCATCCTTAGAGATCGCTCGTTATCGCTAGGTATTACCACGGATAGGAGGCTGTTTATTTATTACATATTACATACATGTTTATATTTATGATTCGTCATCTCAAAAGGAGCATACATCTCCTTTTCTTCTTGTGTTTTGCGCTTTCCTGGCTAGCGCCGCAGTCTGCACTCGCTCAGAAAAGTAGTAAGGTAAGGGTTCAAGTGGTAGAGCAGGATACTGGCTATCCTATCCCTGGCGTGGTCATCAAGTGCGAAAAGTCGGGCTTTGTGACTGATGCCGATGGTTATTGTTCCATCCCCACCTCATCCTCCTCTAAGATAACCTTGTCTCTCAAGTCCTTGGGGTATAAAGAAATCAAGTCCCATACCTATCAGTATCGGGCGGGCAAAACTCTTGTGATCAAGATGGTGGCATCAGTCGAACTCCTCAAGGAGGTCACCGTAGTCTCTGAGCGAAGACACACCACCAATCAGCAACACTCCGTGAAGATTAGCAAGAAAGACATAGAGAAGGCGCCCTCCCTTACGCTAGCGAAGCTATTAGAGACAGTGCCTGGTGTGAGCTCTATCAGTTCGGGTAGCAATATCTCCAAACCAGTGATACAGGGGATGCACGGCAGCCGTATCCTATTGATGAATAATGGTGTACGCCTAGAGAGCCAGACTTGGGGCGACGACCATGCCCCCGAGATTGATCACACGGGTGCGAGCCTTATCGAAGTAGTCAAAGGAGCAGAGGCTATTCGTTATGGTTACGGAGCAGAGGGCGGTGTCGTCCTCTTCAATCAAGCGCCATTGCCCTATGGACACCAAAAGCTCTATGTTGGCGGCAAACTTAATACAGGCTTCGAAAGCAATGGTAAGGGCTATGATATGGCAGGGAGCCTCAATCTCGGATACAAAGAGTGGGGACTCAGGCTCCATGGCATGTACAAACGCACTGGGGACTACTCCACAGCAGAGTATATCCTCAATAATACCGGCATACAGAACCTGAGTTTCTCGGGCACAGCAGGATACGAAAACAAGTGGCTCACAGCCACAGTCTACGCCAGCCTTTATTTCCTCCGCTCGGGTATCTACTATGCGAGCAAGATATCAGATGTCAACCAACTCCTTGAGCGTTTTAAGGCGGGGAGGCCCGAAGAGGACTCCTTCAAACCCTTCTCCTATCGTATTGAGCCACCGCTCCAGCAGGTACAGCATTTCACGGTAAAGGGCGATATAGAAGCGCGCATCCATCCCCGACATACGCTACAGCTCAAGCTCTCCTACCAAGACAATCTCCGTGAAGAGTACGAGAATAGAAAGATAGCTGCTTACAGCTGGCTTCCTGTACAAGACCTTCGCCTCATCACATACAACGGCGACCTCTCTTGGGACGGCAGGTGGAACTTCTGGGGTATGAATACCCAAGCAGGTATATCGGGGATGTACCAGTACAACCTCAATTATCCTGGGACTAAGCAACCCGCCTTTATCCCTAACTATGCTGCCATGACCGTGGGTACCTTCTTCCTCAATAAGGTAACCATTGGCAACCTACAAGCCTCTATAGGAGCAAGGTACGACCTCAGGGCAATGCATGTGGATGGTTATAAGAGTCTTACCAACTTTGAGTACTTCAACGACTTCATGGTACACCAAAACGTGACCGGCACACTCGCAGCTCACTACCAGATTACCAATAACATTGATGTAAGGGGCAATATTGGTTTGGCTTGGAGACCTCCGAGTATCAATGAGCTCTATGCCGCAGGACTCAATCACGGTATCTACTGGGTGGTAGGTAATCCCAATCTGACTAGTGAAGTGGGCTATAAGTCTATTCTAGCAGGACGGTACCATAACGATTGGCTCTCGGTGGAACCAAGTATCTTCTACCAGCGCATCAATAACTACATATACGACAATATTGGAGAAGGAAAGGATCGCTTCCACAATCATCCAAGTGGCAAGTACCCCAAGTTTATCTTCACCCAAGACGATGCGCAGTTTTTAGGAGGCGACCTCACGGTCGTCGTAGCGCCGCTTGCTGGTCTGTCGTTTACAGCCAAAGGTGAGTGGATCAACGCCCGCAACCTTACGACCAATGCTTGGCTCCCATTTATGCCCTCGGATAGGTATTCTCTCGAGGCCAACTATTCCTTTGACTTCGGCAAGGGAGAGCAGAAGAAGTGGCACGCAGGCATTTCTCTTGATGGTAAATATGTGACGAAGCAACATCGCTTCGACCCAGAAAAAGACCTAGTACCAGATAGTCCTCCAGCTTATGCCCTACTCAATGCCCAGGCAGAACTCAAGTACGACCTCCCCAATGCTCGGTATATTCAGTTCATGCTGATGGGAGATAATATCTTCAATACCTTATATAAGGAGTACACCGACCGCTTCCGCTACTATGCCCACGCACGAGGGGCACAGATTTCCTTACGCACAATCATTTCTTTTTAAGATAATAAGAGAGATATGACACAATTAAGAAAGCTATTATACCTACCCCTAGTGGTACTACTTACTGCAGGATGCTCCAATGAGCGTATGAAGAGCATATTGGCACCTATCGTGGTGGCACCAGAGTCTAGTATCGAGCGCGATGTCCGAGGGCACGAGCAGATCTACTCAGTACAGGCAATCCTCAGATATGCACGAAAGACAAATAAAGGCACCTATCGTGCTTACGACCTTAGCCAGCATGAAACTCCATTCCCTATCTATCAAGAGATTACGCTAGACAAAGATGAGACTGGAAGTCTCAGTATCAGTTCTAACAGGAAACACTTCGATGTGATTAAGGGGAAGGACATATATTATGCCTTAGAACTCAAATATTTCGATATCAATGGCAAGCAGATTAATTACCAATTTTCTCGTTATGATACAGAGAAGGAGGGAAAAGAAGGGGCTGAGGATTATAACACCCTTATGGTACACCAGACGCTCTTTACTCTACACAACTACTCTCTTGACAAAAGCACTGTAGTGTACCCAATGTCTCTTGATAGCTTGTATTACGATAAATATCTTTACCAGTTCGATGAGCAAGGCAAACCCAGACGGGCCTCTATGGCTTCGCCATTTGTCGTTTATGCACCTGAAAAAGGGCATGAACCCAACCAGCTTCGTTACAACTATTTACTCGCTCAGAAGGCCACAGAGAATGCCATCTCAGATCGGGCAACACAGCCATTTGTAGATCCGAAGAGTGCACAAACCTACTATCTATACAGAGCTTTGGGATTGCCTGAACTGGCTGCAATTACCCCCGAAGTATTCTCTTATGAATACCGAGATACAGACCCCGTTCAATCAGAATTAGGGAGTATAGTTGTAGGTTCTGATGATTTAGGAAGACTACGTATAGGGAAACCGGTAAGCTTACTCAGACAAAAGCGATCGCTACTCCCCGGTGCCATGAGAGACGCCTTGGGTTTTAAAGGTGTACTCCAATTCAAGCAATCTGGTATTGCTTTCCAAATGCGGATATCTATAGCTCATATTCTGACCCGGGAAGGGAAGTATGATCTCTGGAGTAACCCAAATCATCTCCGTTATCATTACCAGATTTCTAGTGCTTGGAATAGCTTCGATATGGACTTTCCACTGCCCTTTAAGGTAATCGCAGATCTAGATGGAGAACGAGATTCTTTTGTTGAGAGTCTGCAAAGATTTTACCCTAATGCGACCTCTGAAGAGGTAAGTCGTATGATTGACAACTCATCTGACTACTTCCATAGGATTCCTTCTACAACAATGTAGTACCTCAAACATATGAAAAGAAATATTTCAACACACGTTTTTACCCTCTCCACTCTTCTCTTACTTCTTACTTCTTGTGGAGAGTTTGTCTTTGGAAGAATAGAAGTAGCTCCAGAGGATGACCCACGTATCCAACACAAGATACCGAGAACTAAGATGGATCTTTACCAAGGGAAGAAAAATGAAACACCTAACCTTAGTAATCCTGACCCCAATGGAGCCTTTGCAAACTGGGGTTCGTGCTATCTCATGTTCAAGGAAGGGCATGACCATGGTGATGGCATGATGCATGGGAACTATGTCTACGAGAAAGGACCCTGGCCACAAGAGGAGTTCCTCGAGGTCTTCAACCGCCCAAGTGGACAACATCCTGAAATAGTACTTGATAGCAAGTCTATAAACACCTATCTAGAGAACGAGCGTAAGCTAGAGGCACCTAAGCATATTCGCCTTATCGGAGGTGCCAAAAGACGTTGGGCATTATTGCTTAATTTCTTCGACAAGGAGGGGAATTTGATGAACGACTCTATCCTTAAGTACTCCAACAAATACCAGATATTCTATTGCATCAGTGATTTAGATAGTGAGGGAAAACCTTACGATGTAATGGATGTAAGATGGCAAGGAAAAGGGCAGCTAACACCCACGGAAGAGCCAAAGCACCCTCGAGGGGAAGAGCCTATCCCCTCTCCTTACTTTAAGGACAAAAAAAGCCTTGAAGAGAGACAGAAACACACACCCGAAGTGTTCCAGTACACTTACCGAGACACATGGAGGAAAGACGATATGGCAAATGGTGTCAATGCTTTTTATAACATCAAACTTCTGCCACCTCTTACAAAAGAAGAAGCCGAGAATGTGGATCAGTGTGATATAGATTGTGTGGGACTCAAAGGACACTTTTCATTCGATTGGGGATGGGACGATGGAATTGAAGCAAAAGATTGGGTCGAGCAAAAACGTATAAAAGGAGGGGATAGAAGCTTTTTCCAACCGTATACTCGTAAGACCCACTTGTTACCAAAGTTCTATCTTGCTGTGCGTGTGATGAAACGAAAAGATGGAAATAAACTATTGGTTAAAGCTCCAGAGAATAGGAATTATTACAAAGCAAGAGGTGCAGAAGCCATGATGTGTTCACCACATACAGGACCTATAGACTCTAGCGGTTGGGAAGAAATCATTAGATTTAATATTCCGGTTTGTCTTATCGCAGATGCTTTTGATAGCAATCCGGTCTCGCCTCATCAATACGAACCATTCTATGTGAGTATCGCGAAAGAGATACGAGTAACGCCAGAAGAAGCATATGAGCTGAGCAGAAACAGAGTTGTTGTCGGCAATGACGGATCAGGGGGGCAAGGCTATGGCTCTTTCTTCCTATGATACATTATATAATTTATCAACATCACTTATATTGTTATGACAAAAGTTAAGTTCTTTCTAAGTATTCTTTTACTCTTCTCCCTACTTCCTGGGTGTAAACCCAAAGTAGGTGATAGACCTGACATCCCTACGTCTCAAACAAAGCTAGATCATCTCGTTATCTGGGAGGTCTTTTACACTGGTAGCTGGCAAGCTAGAACTGGTGGTGGTAGCAGGAGTGCTAGTGGATACGCAGATATGAAACCTATGTACATAAAGATATTTAATCCGACAGAGGAGACTAAATATCTTGATGGTCTGGGACTTGCTACATCAGCACACCTTAATACAGCCCATTCCGAGATAAAACTCGAGAATTCTGATCAAGACTTTTGCAAGACCAACGCTGCAGTGGGGGAAATTCTTCGATTCCCTGGAAGTGGGCAAGAGCATCCTATCAAGCCAGGAGAAACCATTTTGGTAGCCAAAATTGCTCGAGACTTCACGAAAGGTGCTCCCTCCTCTGAAGACGATGAGGAAATAGAAAAAGGGAATCCTCTATCCCTAGATCTAAGCAAGGCCAACTTTGAGTGGTTCTCTATGCCTGAGCAGTTTGAAGAGGATGACAGTAAAGACAACCCAAAAGTCCCTAACCTCGAACGGAAATTCTTTTATAAAGATGATGAGTCGAAAGGGCTTAACCCTACTAATAGAACCCTGATTCTTTTCGAAGCAAAGGACATTGAGTACTTTGATAAAATAAACAAAAACGCGCCTGAGTTCTACAAAAAATACACTATCACCAGATACGCTGCTTCAAATACGTATGATGAGTTTTGGACATCTCCGATAGTGCCGAATGACTGGATTATTGATGCAGTAAACATCTCTCCTATCAATGCGTACAAAATGAGGAACGTTGATGAGAAGATTGACGGAGGATGGTATGGGGTATTTCAACGTGAGTGGTCTGTAAACTCTATGAAGCAGAAGGACACAGGCTTAGCCATAAGACGCAAGTGGAATGGCAAGATCTACGAAGATACCAACAACTCTTCCCATGACTTTGAAGTCGTCAAAGCCTCACTCGAAACAGCAAAACAAGGCGAGTCGGCAAGTACCCAAAAATAATGCGGTAGATCATCTAAAAATCTATCCTTAGACATTGTACATGGAGAGAGGAGGGGGACGACTCCGGAGCGTAGAGCTCTTTGCCCCCCCCTTCTCTCTAGCATCTTGACACCGATAATAAATCTGTAAAGTTATGATAAAAGTTAAGTTTTACATCGTTATACTATCCCTAACTGCACTCCTTGTAGGCTGTAAGCCTAAGGCAAACGGAGGAGATAATCCTGACCCACATAGCTCCAAGACTCAGCTAGACCATCTCGTAATATGGGAGGTCTTCTACTCAGGAAATTGGCGTTCTCGCACAGTCAATGGAAAAGAATATGGGTATCATGACCCCAAACCAATGTACATCAAGATCTTCAACCCCACTGAAGAGCCTAAATATCTTGATGGGTTGTGCATTGCGGTTTCACGCCATACAAACAATACTCTCACACAGACCAAGTTTGATAAGCCAGAAGACAATTTCTTCAAAACCCACTTTGCGGCAAATGAAATTCTACAAATCCCAGGAAGTGGGAAGGAGCATATCATCAAGGCAGGTGCAACTATCGTTATTGCCAAGATGGCGATTGACTTTACTAAGCCCAATCCGACTTCTGAGGAGGAGGGCAATCCGCTATCAATAGACCTCTCTAAAGCAACCTTTGAGTGGCTCACCTCAGACCAAATTAAGAAAGAAGACTGTGAGGATAATCCCAATGTTCCCAACCTTAATCGGAGTTTCTTCATAGACGAGGACTTCAAGTTTGATCCCACCAATAGAACCTTAGTCCTTTTCGAAGTAAAGGATAACGAGTACTTCACTAAACTGGGCACCAAGGAGCCGACTTACTTCAAACACTATTCGATTACCGAACGACATCACCATGGCGCCCTTTACGATAGTAATACGGAAGCTCCTGTAGTGCCTAATGAGTGGATTATTGATGCAGTAAACATATCCCCTCTGAACGACTACAAGATGAGAAATATTGTCGAGAAGATTGATGCCGGATGGTTTGGCGTTTCGCAAAAGACTTTAATTGACGCGAAAAAGAAAAAAGAAGACACAGGTAAAGCCATCAGACGCAAGTGGAATGGCAAGAGTTATGAAGACACCAATAACTCCTCTCTAGACTTTGAAGTCGTTAAAGCCTCTCTAGATAAAGCACAGCACAATCCGTCGGCAAATGCTAAGTAATAACGGCAATATACAATAATTACCATTCAACTCAATCATTTCCCAGTAGGAAGGAGTCTAGTGAGGACTCCTTCCTACTTTACTCTCTCCCTGTGATGATTTCCAAGAGCTAACAGGTATTGGCTATTCCCTATTGAAAAGCGCTTGGAATTTTAGTACATTTGCAGGGTATTGTAGATAAAAGGCTGCTATAAGATTGGAATTATGTCCGAGAATAAACATAAGAAGGGTGGGACGCCCAGTTTTGTACACTCACGACTGATAAGTATCATCAGTATCTCGATGGTGCTTTTCTTATTGGGCATCGTAACGATGCTGGGATTGGTAGGTAATGGACTCAAGACGTATGTCCGAGAGAGTGTCAACTTTACAGTAGTGCTTTCGCCTGAGGCTCAGCCCGAGGAGATTAGTATCATGGAGGCTCAGCTAAAGCAGGAGCCTTTCGTAAGGGACATTAAGTATTTCTCCAAGGAGGAAGCACTAGCAAGCCTTACGGAGGAGTTGGGCGAAAGTCCTGAGGAGTTTCTTGGATGGAATCCGCTTTCGCCAACGTTTGAGATTACCCTGAAGGAAGCGTACATCTCGGAGCGTGATAGTATCACCAAGGTAGAGCAAGCTCTTAATAATTACTTGCTCACCCAATCACTAAGCTACAAACAGGATCTAGTAGAGCAAATCAATACCAACATACAGACGCTAACGATTGTGATGATTGTACTATCAGTATTACTCCTACTCATCTCTATTGTACTCATCAATAATACCATACGACTCCTAATCTACTCCAAGCGTTTTCTTATCTACACCATGAAGCTAGTCGGAGCTACCCCACGCTTTATCCGCCGACCTTTTGTGCGCTACAATATATGGAGTGGCATCATGGCTTCTATTGTTGCCAGCTGTTTTCTCGGTCGGTTATGGTATCACTTGACAACCAATTACCCACTGATGCAGACGGTACTAACGCTCCATAATGGATTGATTGTACTCGGGGTGGTATTTATTCTTGGCATACTGATTAGTTGGTTCTCAGCCTCTAGAGCAGTAACCAAGTACCTGAGAATGAATGTAAATAAGCTCTACAGAGCTTGACGACATACAGACGACACACATATAAAAATAATGAGTAAAGAGAAAGGTCTGAAGACGTATGGCTTCACCAAAACTAATCTAGGAATCCTAGTCGTATCTATTCTCCTGATAGTGCTGGGGTATACCCTGATGGCAGGGGGGAAATCGGAGGATGGTGTGAGTTTCAACCCCGAGGTCTTTAGTACGATACGTATAAGGGTAGCACCTGTAGTACTCACCATAGGATACATTGGCATCCTCGTGGCTGTGCTATGGAGAGGCAAGAAATCTAAAAGCGCTGACCAGAGGAAGGAGGGTTCAGAGGCATGACAATATTTGAAGCTATTGTACTTGCGATAGTAGAGGGAATTACGGAATTTCTCCCAATCTCGAGTACTGGGCACATGGTGATTACCCAAGCACTTATGGGCATTGAGAGCACGGAGTATGTGAAAGCGTTTACCGTGATGATACAATTTGGTGCCATCCTATCTGTGGTGGCGCTATATTTCAAGCGCTTTTTCCGATTCGATCTTCCTGCCGATATGTGGCATGGCAACCACTCCAATGTCAGGAGGGCTCTGAGCCGATTTAGGTTTTATTTCCTACTCATCGTGGGCGTGGTACCTGCAGCTATCTTGGGACTACTCTTCAATGACTGGGTAGATGAGGTGCTTGGCGAAGTATGGATTATTGCTGCCAATCTAGTGATTGGAGGCATCCTGATGCTCTTCATAGATAAACTGATAAAGCATAATCATGCATCGGAGGTCACCTATCCTAAATCTTTCATTATTGGTCTTTTCCAGACGATTGCCATGTTCTTCCCTGGCATGTCGCGCTCTATGAGTACGATTGTGGGTGGTATGGTGACTGGGCTGAAACGTGAGACGGCGGCGGAGTTTAGCTTCTTCCTTGCTGTGCCAACGATGCTAGGTGCTTTCCTCCTCCAGATTATAAAGTTTTGGAAGGCAGGTACGCTTAATATCCTTACGGATAATATGACTACGCTAATCATTGGTAATGTAGTCTCCTTTATAGTGGCTATGATAGCGATTAAGACCTTTATCAAGTTCTTACAGAAGCATGGGTTTGTGGCTTTTGGCATCTATCGTATTATTATTGGTGGCGTGATACTCGGGATGATTGCGCTGGGTATGGACTTAGCAGTATTTCAGTGAATAACGACCAACAGAAGCAAAATCCCTTTTGCGAAGGGATGTTTGTAGTGGTAGATAAACCACTAAAGTGGACGAGCTTTGATATCGTCAATAAGTTTAGATACCTACTATGCCGTAGACTAGGGATAAAGAAACTAAAGGTGGGGCATGCTGGCACACTGGATCCCCTCGCGACAGGCGTCGTAGTGGTCTGCACAGGCAAGTTCACTAAGCGCATAGATGAGGTGCAGCGGCAGGAGAAGGTCTACACAGCTACAGTACGACTTGGTGCCACTACCCCGAGCTTCGACCTTGAGAGCGAGGCGGATGCCACTTACCCTACAGAGCATATCACTCAGAAGTTAGTAGAAGAAGCGTTGGCACGATTTGTAGGGGAGATAAACCAGGTACCACCGACCTTTTCGGCTGTGAGGAAAGATGGTAAACGTGCCTACGAATACGCACGCAAGGGGCACGACATAGAGCTAGATACCAAACGCATCGTAGTATATAGTATAGAGCTCCTAAGATATGAGCTACCAGACATTGACATCAAGGTCACTTGTGGCAAGGGAACTTATATTAGGGCACTTGCGAGGGATATCGGCGCAGCACTAGGAAGTGGAGGGCACCTAACAGCGCTGCGCAGAGAGCGAGTGGGGACATTCACCACAGAAGAGGCTATTACGGTTGAGGAGTTTAGCGAATTTATAGAGGAAAGTTTAGATAAATACAAGGAGGAATAGAGATTATGGCAGAGTACAAGCTATCCAATTTTAATTTTAAGTTACCTAAGGATCAGATTGCAATGTACCCAGTGAGGCACAGGGATGAGAGCCGTCTACTGGTGCTACATAAGGATACGGGCGTAATAGAGCACAAGCAATTCAAGCAGATTATCGAGTATTTTGGCAAAGATGATCTCTTTGTGATGAATAATACGCGTGTATTTCCAGCTAAGATGGTAGGCAATAAGGAGAAGACCAATGCAATGATCGACGTATTTCTACTCCGTGAGCTCAATGAGCCTATGCTTTGGGATGTGCTAGTGGACCCAGCACGAAAGATTAGGATTGGCAATAAACTATTCTTCGGGGAAAATGACGAGCTAGTAGCCGAAGTGGTAGACAATACTACATCTCGTGGTCGAATCTTAAAGTTCGCCTACGATGGCAGCTATGAGGACTTCAAGAAGACACTCTTCAAACTCGGAGAGACTCCGCTTCCGGACTATATTAAACGCCCCGTAGAAGAGGAGGACGAGGAGCGCTATCAGACAATTTATGCTACAGAGGAAGGGGCTGTGGTAGCACCTGCTGCAGGGCTTCACTTCAGTAGGGAGCTTATTAAGCGTTTGGAACTACAGGACGTCAGATTTACAAATCTCACCCTGCACACCAGCCGAGTCATGTATGATGAAATAGATGTAGACGATCTCTCTAAGTACAAGATGGGATCGGAGCGAATGATTGTTACACAGGAGACTTGTGATGTTATTAATAAGGCAGTTGAGAACAAGAAGCGCATTGTAGCTGTGGGGACTTCCGTAGCCAAGGCTCTAGAGACAGCAGTAAGTATGGATGGCTTCGTAAAACCCTACGATGGGTGGAGTAGTAAGTTTATCTTCCCAGAGTATAAGTATGGTCTACAGAATGCGATGGTAACAGGTTTTCACCTACCTTCTTCGTGGTTGTTGATGCTGGCGGCAGCCTTCGGTGGCTACGACCATGTAATGAAGGCGTACAAGGTTGCCGTAAAGGAGGGCTACCGCTTCGGACAGTACGGTGATGCAATGCTTATCTTATAATACCATTGTATAATATCGAGCAAGGTGAGAGAGCGGGTGTATATAGCTTTAGGGTCAAACATTGGGAATAGAGCATCTATTCTAGCCCAAGCTGTGGGGCTACTCTCGGAGCGTGTGGGGGTGGTAACGGTGGAGTCAAAAGTGGTGGAGACGGAACCAGTAGGATTTGTCTCGGAGCATCCCTTCCTGAATCAAGTGGTAGCGGTAGATACTGAGTTGTCCCCTCTGGAAGTATTGGAGACGACGCAGAATATTGAGCGAGAGCTCGGGCGATGGCGCAAGAGTGTGGATGGCGTGTACCTTGATCGCACTTGTGATTTGGACATTATTCTGTATGGTGATAGGATAATGGAGGAAGCGTTTCTGACAATTCCACACAAGCTCTTCAGGGAGCGCAAGTTTGTCTTAGAGCCTTTGGCAGAGATTGCCCCTGAGGTCATTGACCCTGTGACAGGGAAGCGTATTAATGAGCTATTATGGGACGTATTGTAGCATTGGACATTGGGCGGAAGCGCACGGGAGTAGCTGCCACTGATATTTTACGAATTACCCCCAATGGTCTTGGGTATCAGCCTACAGGCAGTGTAGCTGATTGGCTCAAGGCGTATGCTGAGTGGGAACCTGTAGACCTGATTGTGATAGGCAAGCCAACTCAAGTCGACGGGAGCGACTCGGAGAGTGTGAAGTATATAGAGCCTGTAGTGAATAGACTACAAAAGATATTACCAGACATAGAGATCGTACGGCACGATGAGCGGTTCACCACTGTGTTAGCACATAGGGCAATGATAGAGGGAGGATTAAGTAAGATGAAAAGAAGGGAGAAAGGTCTGGCAGACGAAGTGAGTGCCGTGATTATCCTCCAAGGATTTATGGAAAGTAGATTTTATCAAGAGAAGTACAGATGATACTACCTATATATGTATATGGCACGGACGTGCTGAGGGAAAAGACCAAGGATATAAATGCGGACTATCCTGGGCTAAAGAAGCTGATTGCGGATATGTTTGAGACGATGTACGCATCGAATGGTGTGGGACTAGCAGCTCCTCAGATTGGCAAGGCAATTCGGCTATTTGTCATTGACGCTGACCCTCTCAAAGACGACTATCCAGATAGTGCAGGCTTCAAGAAAGTATTTATCAATCCTGTGATTACCGAACATAGCTCTGAGCTTTGTACGATGCAGGAAGGATGCCTTAGTGTACCCGGTCTTTCCGAAAATGTGGAGCGTCCTAAGCAGATTACAATCAAATACGTAGACGAGGACTTTCAGGAGCATGTGGAGTCCTACTCTGGGTTCAATGCTCGTGTAGTTCAGCACGAGTACGATCACTTAGAGCAGACACTCTTTACCGATCGCGTAAAGCCTATGCGCAAGGCGATGATTAAGAATAAACTTCAGAAGATGTCGCGTGGGCAGGTTCGTGCCGACTATCGTGTGATCACTAAGTAAAAACGGAGACTGATATGGCACGGCTATCTAGGTCTATACTCCTTACCTTCCTTCTCTTTGGGCTGTTTGCCACGAAGGGAACTGCCCAAATTGATACCGATAGGGCGATTACAGTAGGGCGCAATGCGCTCTACTTCAAGGACTATGTGCTAGCCATTCAGTACTTCAATTCGGCTATTCAGGCTGACCCTCACCTTGCCGACCCCTACTACCTACGGGGACTAGCCAAGTACAGCTTGGACGACTACTTGGGAGCGGAAGCGGATAGCGATGCGGCACTAGAACGCAATCCATTTATTTATGGGGCACACTATCTGAGAGCAATCTCAAGACACACACTAGGAAAGGACTCTCTAGCGCTACAGGACTACGAAGTAGTGCTTCGGGATAATCCAGATCATAAGGGGGCGTTGCACAATTCCGCAATCCTACGTATTGCCTTGAAAGACAATGAGGGGGCGAGAAAGGTACTCGACCATCTAGAGCGCTATTTCCCTGACTATGCTCATGCCTATGTGATTGACGGTGGACTACGACTAGAGCAAGGGGATACCGTGGCAGCACTTAAGTTATTTGAGAAGGCTTTGGAGGTTAGCCCCAGTTTACCCAACGCCTACCTCTCTATGGCGGGTATCGCCTACGACCGCCAGAAGTACACCGATGCGGAAGTCTACATTGATAGAGCACTGGAGTATATGCCTGATCTAGCAGAGCTATATATCAATAGAGCCATCATACGCTTCCAACAATACAATATCAAAGGAGCTATGACCGACTACTCTACAGCTATCGACCTCTCTCCTGAGAATACCCTTGCGCTCTACAATCGGGCACTGCTCCGAAGTCAGGTAGGCGAAACTAATGGTGCACTTGAGGACTTCAATAGGGTGGCAACGCTGGAACCAGGGAATTACTTCGCCCTATTCAATAGAGCAATTCTCTCCAATCAGGTGGGTGAATATCGGCAGGCCGAAGCAGACCTAGACAGGATTATTGAGCGCTACCCTACATTTCTCCCCGCTCTCGTAGAGCGAGCTGATGCTCGGAATGGACTGGGGAAGACAATGGCTGCCAAACAAGACCTCTATGCTGCGAGCAAGATGACTTACGATCAGAAGGCACTCAACGCTGCCACTGCGAAACAAAACACTCAGGATGCTCTGGAGGCAGAGACCAAGGATCGGGTACGTGACGATAAGGATGAGAATATCCAAAAATTCCGTTCGCTCGTCTATGCTAGTAACGATAATACATACGATGAGCTGTATTCAGAAGACCAAGGTATCCGCGGTCGTATTCAGGATTTAGAGGTAGTTGTAGAGCCAGAGCCACTCTTTAGCCTTTCCTACTATGTAGCTGTGGATAAGCAACTCAAAGGGAATACCAACGTCGCTTATTCAGCGCAACTACAACTCCCAGCAGAGGAGTATAACGTCTTAGTCGTTCAGCGTGTACCACAGTTGACTAGTCAGCAACTGCAATTGCACCTTGATAGCATAAGCAAGTTCGATATCACGAGCAATCAAAGCGCAGATGCGATGATACGTTATGCTCTAGACCAGCTCACGCTCAAGGATCATCAATCAGTCATCGATGTGATGACCCTTGTCATAGACGCAGTACCCGATGACCCTGCCCCTTATTTCCAAAGAGCAGTCTCCAGAGTCCTCGCCTATGAGGCTGATCAAGCGACACACGGCAGAGGGAGCCAGCCGTCTATCATTTTCTCTGAGAGCACCATCTCTACTGAGTACGTGCAGAAGAAGGCAACCATGCAAGAGGCATCTAAAGATCTCTTGAAAGTACTTGAGCTAGTGCCCAACTATGTACCAGCGCTCTTTAATCTAGGGTACATCCATGCAGCACTCGGTAGCTATGACGACGCCATCAAGTACTATTCTCAAGCAATACAAGCTGAGCCAAACCTAGGCAGTGCCTACTACAATCGTGGGCTTTGCTACTACGCGACAGGGGAGAAGGAGAAGGGTGATCGAGACCTCAGCCAAGCAGGAGCTCTGGGGCTCTATAAAGCATACTCTATCATCAAGAGGATGAAATAACGAATAGCGACTGACGGGAACCAATCTCTTGGTTGCCATCAGTCGTTTTATTATTGTCTTTAGGCTGCTGAGCCTATCAAGACATTGGGAAACAAACAAAGGATGAATAATTATTCAGCAATATATCAAGAGCTTTACTCCAAGCTAGGCAATCAGTTGCTAGATACCATTGCCTCAGCTGGCGACGACGTAGGGCAAGAGGTACGCCTCATAGGCGGGGCTGTAAGAGACTTGATTCTTAAGGGAGAAGTCAAGCAAGACCTCGACTTTGTAACCCGAGGGAGTGGTATTCGAGTAGCAGAGCGAGTTGCCGAGCTGCTAGGGCGTGGTGCCAAACTATCTGTATTCAAAAGCTTTGGCACTGCTCAAGTCCACTGGAAAGATCTAGACCTAGAGTTCGTAGGATCTAGGCGTGAAAGCTACCGCAGCGATAGCCGTAAACCGCTCGTCGAAGGTGGCACATTCGAGGAGGATGAGGAGCGTCGCGACTTCACAATAAATGCCCTTTCTATCACCCTCAATGGAGAAGCACGAGGAGCATTCCACGACCCCTTCGGTGGCGTGGCAGATATCCAGAGGAGGGTCATTCGCACCCCGCTTGCACCAGACCAAACCTTCTCCGACGACCCTCTAAGGATGATGAGGGCAGTTCGGTTCGCAAGCCAACTTGACTTTCAGGTAGACGACGATACCTTCCACTCTATCAAGCGTAATGCCACGCGCCTCAATCCACCAGTGGTCTCTATAGAGCGCATCACTACAGAGTTTATGAAAATCATCGACTCTTCCAAGCCCTCAATAGGTTTGGGACTGATGCATCGTAGTGGTCTGATGGAGCAGTACCTCCCTGAGGTCTCTGCACTACAAGGGGCTGAGACTCGTGAGGGCATCGGGCACAAGAACAACTTCGTCCACACTATCATCGTAGTGGACAATGTGGCGAGCGTGAGCGACAATAGCTTCCTAAGGCTTGCAGCTCTATTCCATGATATTGGCAAGCCGGTAACCAAGAAGTTCGAATCGGGTATTGGCTGGAGCTTCTATAACCACGACTTCGTAGGGCAGAAGATGGTCAATCGTATCTTCCGCCGTGTGAAGCTCCCCTTAGGTGAGCGATTGGAGTATGTGAAGAAGCTAGTACGCTTGCACATGCGCCCTGCACAATTAGCAGATGAAGGAGTCACAGACTCTGCTATACGCAGACTACTCTTCGAGGCAGGCGATGATATTGACGACCTAATGACCCTCTGTGAGAGCGATCTCACCAGCAAGAACCCACAGAAGGTACAGAAGTATCTCGACAACTTCGCTATAGTCAGAGAGAAACTCAAGGAGATAGAGGAGAAGGATCGTATCCGCAACTTCCAGCCACCAGTAACAGGCAATGATATCATGGAGGTCTTCCAGCTCCAACCCTGTCGCGAACTGGGACAAATCAAAGACCAAATCAAGGATGCCATACTCGATGGTATCATCCCCAATGAGCGTAAAGCCGCTCTACAATATATGTATAAGATCGTGGAGGAGCAGTTCCCCCACTTTACCGTAGTCAATAGAATAGAGGAGTAACAGATTATGGATAAGCAAAAGTGGTATCATCAGTCATGGGTACAGATTGTAGGCGTAGTGCTTTTATTCCTCGTCATCGCCCTTGCTTACTTCTACCCCGCAGCCTTTGAGGGGCGCCAACTCTTCCAAGCCGATGGGGCAGCTGCCGCAGGCACAGGGCGTGATGTCGTAGAATACATGGAGCAAACAGGCGAGCGCTCCTTCTGGACTGGGAGCCTCTTCGGTGGCATGCCCACCTATCAGATATCCCCATCATACCCAAGCGCTGAAGGCATCAAAGCCGTGCAGAAGATATATAGCCCACGGAGCATACTATTGGGAGAAAGTTACCTCATCTTCATGCTCCTGATTGGCTTCTACATCTTTATGCGGAGCTGGGGAATAAAGCGACAACTCAGCGTAGGGGGCGCTATTATGTGGGCTTTCTCCAGTTACTTCCTTATTCTAATAGATGCAGGCCACATTTGGAAGCTCCTAGCCCTCACATATATTCCCCCTACAATAGCTGGATTAGTACTCGCTTTCCACAGGCGAAAGTACCTCCTTGGTTTCTTCGTTACAGGACTATTCTCAGCCCTTCAGATCTACTCCAATCACATACAGATGAGCTACTACTTCGCCTTCCTCATGCTGGCAATGATTATTGCTTGGGCAATCGAGGCTGGGAGGAAGAAGGAGTGGGCACACTTTGCTAAGGCTTTTGGGGTAGTCGTAGCTGGCGGACTTATTGGTATCGCTATCAATGGCACGAGCCTGTACCACACCTATGAATATGGCAAAGAGACCATGCGCGGCGGACGAGAAATAACGGTATTGGATAATCCAAATGCTACCCAAGTAACCAACAACGGACTAGACCACGCCTATATTACTCAGTGGAGCTATGGGATAGACGAGATGCTCACCTTCCTCATCCCCGATGCGAAGGGTGGAGCCTCAGGTGCTATCCCTGCGGAGGAAGTGCAGAAGAGCAATGTATCCAATCCCCAATTACAACAGATTCTATCCGACCCAAGGAGCGGTATGAATAGGTACTGGGGCGACCAACCCTTTACAGCAGGACCGGTATACATCGGGGCTATCGTACTACTACTTGCCCTATTTGGTATGATGGTAGCCAAAGGACCCATGAAGTGGTCGCTCATCGGGGTCACGGCACTCACCATCATGCTCTCTTGGGGACACAACTTCATGTGGCTCTCAGAGCTATTTATCGACTACTTTCCTTTGTACGACAAGTTCCGCACCCCCTCCTCTATCCTAGTGGTAGCAGAGTTTACCCTCCCGCTATTTGCTATCTGGGGACTAGTGCTCATCCTTCGAGAGCCAGCCTTCATACGCAAACATAAAACAGAGGCGATTATTGCCACAGCGCTCACACTTGGCGTAGCGCTAATACTCTATATCATACCAAGCCTATCGGGAGGTTTCCTCAGCAAGTACGAAGCAGACTACTTCTCTACCGTGGCGGCACAAAACCCCGATATGAACCTACTAAGGGGTGCACTCGAGAGCGTTAGAGAGCATATCTTCAAGAGCGATACACTCCGTACCATCAGCTTTCTGATTCTATCAGTAGCGCTCCTCTTCCTCTACGACAGAGAGAAGGTAAGCAAGCAAGTAATGCTGCCCCTACTGGTGCTCCTTATCTTCGTAGACCTATGGAGTGTGGATAAGCGCTTCCTCAATGACGGCAAGTATATGGAGGCGAGCCAAGTAACCGCAAGGGTAACAGAGACTACAGCTGCCGACCAGATGATTCTTGCCGATACAACTCAGTATAGGGTATTTAATACCACCGTCAATACCTTCAACGACGCTACGACTTCGTACAACCATCGCTCTGTAGGTGGCTATCATGCTGCCAAACTACAACGCTACCAAGATATCATCGAAGGATATCTGGTAAAGCGAGACCTCAATGTCCTCCGTGCCCTCAATACCAAGTATTATATCGTACCCGATAGTGTAGGAGTACCGACAGCCGTTACCGATCCCGACACCTATGGCAATGCCTGGTTTGTGGGGTCTGTAAAGCCAGTATCTACTCCAGATGAAGAGTTTACCGCACTAGGGGAAGTCTCCCTCAATCAGGTAGCAGTGCTGGCGGGGAACTTTGCCGACAAAGCGCCAAGTGTAATTACCCCAGATAGCCTCGCCTCAATTAGCTTAGTTAGCTACGCACCCAATAGAGTAAAGTACCGCACCACCAATAACCACGAAGGAGTAGCCGTATTTAGTGAGATCTACTACCCTCACGGCTGGCATGCGACTATAGATGGGGCTCCTACCGAGATACTTCGTGCCGATTATATCCTTCGCGCACTTGTGGTACCACAAGGGGAGCACGAAGTAGAGTTTGTCTTCGACCCTCAGAGCCTACACACCACAGAGGCAGTAGCCATAGTCGGAAGCATCCTACTAGCTATCGCAGGTATCGGGATAGTGGTCTACTACTTCTTACAGAGGCGACGCCATGGAGCTAATACACCTGCCTGAAGTAGGCTCTACAAATAACTACCTTAGGCAAATGCTCGAGCAACAGCCCGAGCTCCCTGAGTACACGATAGTAGATGCCTATGCCCAGACAGAAGGGCGTGGACAGAGGGGTAATAGCTGGGAAAGTAACGCAGGAGAAAATATATCCTGCTCTATCCTCCTACGCCCCAATCTACCAGAAGAGGCATTCACTTTCGACCTCAACATCGTCGTCTCTCTCGCACTCCACGATGCCCTCAGTAGATACCTAGCTCCTGAGAGTATCCAAATAAAGTGGCCCAATGATATTATAGTAGGGCATAACAAAAAGATTGCAGGCATACTGATAGAGAACGAATGGCTGGGTTCACAGCTTGAGTACAGTATCATCGGTATCGGACTCAATGTACGACAAACAGCCTTTGGTGAATATCACCCCGTAGCTACTTCTCTCGCACTTGAGGGTGCCCAACTCCCTCTACACTATGAAGAATGGCACCCTACTCTCATAGCGCAGATAGCATCATCGATGCAAGCGCGGCAGGAGCTGTTGGGAACGCAGCTGCATGAACTCCGACAAGAGTACCATAGCCGACTACTTGGGCTAGGAGAAGAACGCTCTTATACTCTTCCTGACGGCACGCAATTCCTCGGCACCATCCGATGCGTACGCCCCAATGGTCTACTAGAAATAAATACCCCACAAGGCATCCATCACTACCATTTCAAAGAGATTCGCATGCTGCTATAGTGTGGAGGGCTTTCCGCCTAATATGAAATGACTGCTCCTCTGCTGAGATATGGACATTCTCAATAGAGGAGCAATCGTTTACTATAAAGGAGGAGGTATTATGAGAATGTTGCACGAAGTGCCATTCTCGCCGATTTGTAAGCAAATCGGCTGAGACGTTGCACGGTGGTGAAATACAAGGCACTGAGACTGAGTCTGACGGGAGCGTACTCACGTACGTGACCGAAGCCGAATGTCGAAAGTAACGCAGTAGTCCGCCACCGTGCAACAGTCTCATTATGCCTGATTCTTGTGTGTCATAATGTGGAGCACGTGTTTATCCGTCTCTATCATGGCATCACGACCAATGCTGGTGAGGTTATCAATACTCTTATCGATATCATCATCTACTACCCCTTCGTTGCTGGTCACAACACGCTTCTCCATTGCAAGGAGAGCGGAGAGCATCGCAGAGCTTACCCCACTAGTCACTTTCAGACTACAGCTAGGCTTTGCGCCATCACATATCATTCCTGTGAGGTTGCCCACCATATTCTTGATAGCAAAACCTATCTGCTCTTTAGTGCCACCCATAAGGTAGGTGATACCACTAGATGAACCAGTAGAAGCCACTACACAGCCACAGAGTGCAGAGAGGCGTCCTAGCTTCTGCTTGATATAGATGACCATGAGGCTACTAAGCATAAGAGCACGTATCTTCTGCTCCTCTGTTGCCCCCTCGTCTTCAGCAAAGCTCAGCACAGGGAGCGTAGCAGTAATCCCCTGATTACCACTCCCAGAGTTGCTCATTACAGTCACAGGAGCGCCATCCATACGTGCATCGCATGCTGCACTAGTATAGGTAAGAAGGTGAGTATAGGTATTATCACCGAGATACTTTTTGGCTCTTGCACCACTAATCATCTTTCCCACGCCATGACCATAGTCTCCACTGAGAGAGTAATCTGCAGCGTTACGATTGAGGTGAGCAGCTTCCATGATAAAAGAAATCTCCTCAAGAGGCATCTCTGTAGCAAATTCGTAAACCATATCGAAGGTTAGAGGCACCTCTGGACCATCATAAAGATGGCTACCGCCATCACTTTCCCCCGATCCTGAGTTCGCCACCTCTAGAGGTTTCCCATTGAGTGTAAGGGTATGCAATTCAGTATGCGTGCGCTGGATGATTGCCAAGGCTTGGTTTCCCTGATCATCATCTATCTCTACTTCTATATAGAGCTTATCCACATCGCCCTCCTTAAGCGCAATCTCTATGCGCTGCTCCTCTACGAGCTTCTTGGCTTTGGCAAACTGTTCGTCAGTAAAGCTGTCTAGTACCTTCAGCTCCTTTTGGGGCTGAGCAATTATTGCACCTAGTGCTACAGCAATTGGAAGTCCTATCATGCCGGTACCAGGGATACCCACTCCCATAGCGTTTTTTAGCACGTTGGCACTGAGGTAGAGCTGTATGTGAGTAGGGTTACCCTCTAGAACATGTGCAGCATGTGAAGTGGTCAATGCTACTGCCACAGGTTCGGTGCAGCCAGTAGCGGGTAGCACCTCACGGTGCACCATCTTAATAATGTCTAATTGTGTCTGTCTCTCCATTTGATTATAGCCTTAGACCTGAAAAATATTTGCGACGGTAAATATACACTATTCTCACGAATTTTGGGATTTTTTGGTACATTTGCTTGAGAGTTGAAATATCCTTTCCTGTAGAACTGATGAGCAATAGCAATGACCAACTAACAGAGTTGGAGATTCGTATCACTGCATTGATGCGTAAATATAGTGAGCAAAAAAAAGCTCTCGCTCGGAAGACAGAGGAGTGCGAAGCACTCCTTCGCCAGAGAGGCGAGCAGGCGGAGAAGATCAACCTCTTAGAGCAAAATCTATCCATTGCCACAATATCGGGTGGCGCTACTTCACCAGAAGCAAGGGCTGCACTCGAGGGTCTTGAGGCTGAATTGTCGCAGATTATGGGAGTGATAGATGAGTGTATTACACTGCTCGATGGCAGAATTGAGTGATATTGGACAAACGGTATACCCCCTAAAGGGAGCCACGTATAGATATATTGTGAGATGAGCGACATAACGGCGAAAAGCGAACCCACACAAGAGATCAATCTCCGAGTCGGTAGCGTACGGATGACGCTCACAATACCCCGAGACGAGAATTCGGAGCAAGCCCTCAGAAGAGGAGCAGAGAGAGTCAATGAGACCATCGAACGCTACCGAGTCGCTTTCCCTAGGGTATCTCAGGCAGAACTACTTAGTTATGTAGCATTGGATTTGGCTAGTCGACTACAGAAGATGGAGATGGAGGCTGACGAACTGAATCTAGAAGCAAGACTAAAGACGCTGAATAACAACCTGGAACAAGTCTTCTGATATCTAAAACTACCCCCAATAGACACTTCTACATGCTAAGAGAGCAGTTCATGTAGTTTTTAGTAGTAATTTGAATGGAAAAGATAATTATCGCTGTAGTATTAGCGCTCATAGTACTCGCTGTGGGCGGCGTAATTCTGTGGAAAAGTATCTGGAAGACGCTTAACCAAAGAGCCAAGGAGGAGAAGGAGAACTATATCGAACAAGCCAAGGAAGATATAGAGATCTTAAGAAAGGATAAGATGCTGGAGGTAAAGGAGGAGGCACTCCAGCGTAAGACGCAACTAGAGCAGGAAATCTCGGCTTGGAAGAGCAAGGTACAGAGCACCGATGCTCGCCTCCAGAACCTAGAGGGCAAACTGAAGAACCGTGAACAATCTCTCAATAAGCAACAGAGCGAACTCAACGCTCGGAATCAGGAGATAGACAAACTCGAAGTGGAGCTACAGCAGCAGCTGGAGGTATCTCGCATACAAGAGGAGGAGATGATCCGTGTAAAGCATGAGGCGGAGCAAAAGCTAGAGCAGATATGTGGGCTATCAGCAGAGGAGGCAAAGATCCAATTGATTGAAAGTATCAAGGATGAAGCGCGTGCCAATGCGGCTTCGTATGTGAGCGAGATAATCGATGAGGCACGCATGACCGCCAGCCAAGAGGCTAAGAAACTGGTGGTAAAGACCATTCAGAGAATAGCGACAGAGACAGCTATCGAGAATGCTGTAACTGTATTCCACATCGAGAGCGATGAGATGAAGGGGCGTATCATTGGACGTGAAGGACGCAATATACGTGCACTAGAAGCTGCTACCGGTGTAGAGGTTATCGTAGATGACACCCCAGAAGCCATCGTATTGTCTTGCTTCGATCCAGTACGCCGCGAGATAGCTCGCCTCACCCTACACCAGCTAGTACAGGATGGACGCATCCACCCTGCACGTATAGAGGAGGTGGCAGCAAAGGTGAAGGGACAGATAGAGGAGGAAATAGTAGAGACGGGCAAGCGCACCATGATCGACCTTGGCATCCATGGCATGCACCCTGAGCTGATTCGCTTAGTGGGCAAGATGAAATACCGCTCAAGCTATGGTCAGAACCTCCTGCAGCACTCCCGCGAAACGGCCAACCTATGTGCGGTGATGGCTGCTGAGCTTGGGCTCAATCCGAAGAAGGCAATGCGCGCAGGTCTCCTCCATGATATCGGTAAGGTAAGCGATGAGGAGCCAGAGCTCCCACACGCAATTCTGGGCATGAAGCTCTGCGAGAAGTACAAGGAGAAAGCAGACATCTGCAACGCTGTAGGTGCACACCACGAAGAAATAGAGATGGAGTCTTTGATAGCGCCAATAGTCCAAGCGTGCGATGCTATAAGTGGTGCCCGCCCTGGTGCTCGACGTGAGATTGCTGAGGCATACATAAAGCGCCTCAACGATTTGGAGAAACTAGCACTATCTTATCCAGGTGTCATCAAGACCTACGCTATCCAAGCCGGACGTGAGTTGCGCGTGATTGTCGGAGCTGACAAGATGGACGACACAGCGGTACAACAACTTTCAGGCGATATTGCTCAGCGTATCCAAGATGAGATGACCTACCCAGGACAGGTAAAGATTACCGTTATCCGCGAGACTCGCTCAGTAGCTTTCGCGAAGTAAATAGACAACAAATACATCCTAAGAGGCGTAGCCATATGGGCTGCGCCCCTTTTTCTATACCCCTAATTATAGGGT
>NZ_JADRGN010000016.1:0-44485 GCF_018206105.1 Porphyromonas levii | reverse complement strand
TAAAAATGAGCCTATTCGGAGGTATCTAATGGAGCATAGCAACCTCGTCTCTGCACTGAGGCTCCCCTCGGGCATGTTCTCAGAGAATGCAGGGACAGAGGTGGGGAGTGACTTGATTATCCTACAGAAACAGAGTAATAAGCAGGAACTGACTCCCCTGGAGAAGTTCTTTATTGAGAGCTATGCTGTGTCTAAGGGTGATGGCTTTAGTATCGCTTTTACCCACAATGCTCTTTTTGAGGGAGAAGAAGCTCGCCAGCGGATTATTGCTACAGACAAAAGAATAGGAAGCGACCCTTATGGCAAGCCCACTTGGGTTTATACCCACGAAGGCGGTGTAGAGGGGATTGCCAATGAAATTCGGGAGCAACTGACTATAGATATGGGTAAACAATTTGACCTCTCCCTCTATGAGACTGGAGTGCTAGGGCAAAAGAAAGAAGTAAAGCAA
Source organism: Porphyromonas levii (assembly GCF_018206105.1). NCBI lineage: Bacteria > Pseudomonadati > Bacteroidota > Bacteroidia > Bacteroidales > Porphyromonadaceae > Porphyromonas > Porphyromonas levii. The sequence continues at coordinate 44,034 of NZ_JADRGN010000016.1, read as the reverse complement.
GAGGAGCAGGAGGTGGTTCAAAAAGGGGCTGAGAATGCCTACGACCTAATGCCTAAGCCTCTGGAAAAGCTGCTGCCTAAGCTCTATGCCACGGAGAAGATAAAGCTATTGGGCGATAAGATTGCCTATGGACGTTACTTCTTCCCGATGGGTGCCTACACCTCTTATATTCTAGAATATGAACCGAAGGAGGAACTTGGTTTTGGATTGACCACCATGGGCTATGGCTGGGAGTTGGGCTATATGTCGCTGGCAGAGATGAGAGAGGTTAAGGTGATGGGACTATGCATTGAGCGTGACCTTTACTTTGATCCGAAGCCGCTCCATCAGATTGAAGAACTCAAAGAGTACATTGGCGAGCAATACACACAAAAGCAGGAAGTGGAGGAAGAGGTCGCTCCCGAGGGAGTGCCAGTACTCTCACTTCAAAAGCTCTATGAGAAGCAGCAGCATCAGCAGGAGGAGAGGGTTATTCGCACTGACTTTGAAGCACCGAGGGAGATGGGTGGTAAGTTGGTGTACTTTGACGATGATCATCACCCGATAGATGACCCAACGCTGTACGATGAGAGGTCTGAGGCATCCATGCTACCACTTTTTGCTCCAGAGGAATATACCCAATGGACAAAGGAGGTGGATCGGGTCAATAAGGAACTTCAGACTGAGAAGAAAGAGAAGTCAAAACAAAGTGTGGCTAAGCCTGCCTCTCCAAAAAGGAGTGCCAAGAGAGCTACTCCTAAGATGACCCAGCCATCACTCTTCTCTTTTGATGAGGAGGGGGATATTATACCCAATACGGGTAAGCCCATTAAGGAGGTGAAGAAGGTATTTGATACATCTCCTCGACCTTTTCTCTCACTTCCCGATAGTCACCTGCGTGATGGCTCCATTGTGGTTCAGAATGGTCAGATCGGTTTCTTGTCGGGAGTAAAGAGTAGTCCTCTTTTCAATCCGATGGACTTGTCCTATGGACAGCTCTCGAAGCTAAAGGAGTATGTGGAGATAAGGGACAGCTATCACCGTCTTTATGACTATGAGGCTCACAATCGGGTGGAGGATAAGGAGGAGCGACAGAAGCTCAATCGCCTCTACGATGCTTTTGTAGCACAAAGAGGACACTTCAATGACCGCTCCAATGTGGACCTTATCAAGATGGATGCTACTGGGGTAGAGATGCTCTTCTTGGAGCGAAGCATCGATGGAAAGCTGGTTAAGGCAGATATCTTTGACCACCCTACCGCATTCTCGAATGAGGAGCTTACAGTCGTGGCAAACCCTTTGGAGGCACTCTCCGCTTCGCTCAATAAGTTTGGGGAGGTGGACTTGGGCTATATGGCTTCGCTACTCCCCGAAACAGAAGAGAGCGACCTCGTGACCGAATTAGAAGACCGTATCTTCTATAATCCCGAGGTGGGTAACTACGAGATTGCCGATAAGTACATCTCGGGCAATGTCATTGAGAAAGCGGAGCGATTGGAGTCATGGCTCTTGGAGCATCCCGACGTGGAAGAGGCGAAGCGAAGTCTTTCGGCTCTCAAAGCTGCTATTCCTACGCCTGTCCCTTTTGCTGACTTAGACTTCAATCTAGGGGAGCGATGGATCCCGAGTAAGGTCTATTCGCTCTTTGCATCGGATCTCTTTGGCACGGAGGTGGATGTCTCGTACCACGCCAATATGGATGAGTATGCTGTACAGTGTGAGCGTAAGAATGCCAATATATGGAACAAGTATGCGGTGCAGGGAGAGTTTAGGCGGTATGATGGTATCAAGCTATTAGGACATGCTCTGCAGAACACCATCCCCGAAATCAATAAAAGTAAGGAGGTGCCAGACCCTGTATCGGGGATGATGAAGACGATTAAGGTAAGGGATGGGGAGAAGATTCAGCAAGCGAACTCAAAGATTGAAGAGATTCGGCAAAGCTTCGTAGATTGGCTGGGAAGACAGCCTGAGACCTTTAAGGAGCAGATGGCAGAGCGGTACAATAAGCTATTCAATTGCTTTGCCCGTCCCGACTTTGATGGTACACATCAGACTTTTCCTCATCTTGACCTAAAAGGACTGGGTATCCCTGCACTCTATAAGAGCCAAAAGGATGCGGTCTGGATGCTGAAAACAAATGGTGGAGGTATCTGCGACCACGAGGTGGGAGCTGGCAAGACGCTCATTATGTGCGTAGCTGCTTATGAAATGAAGAGACTAGGGCTAGCAAATAAGCCAATGATTATTGGGCTGAAAGCAAATGTCTTTGACATAGCGGACACCTTTCGCAAGGCGTACCCCAATGCCAAGGTGCTTTATCCTGGGAAGAATGACTTTACGAAGCAGAACCGCCAACGCATCTTCAACGACATCAAGAATAATGACTGGGACTGTATCATCTTGACACATGAGCAGTTCGGAATGATTCCACAATCCTTGGAAGTGCAGGAGGCAATTCTCCAAAAGGAGTTGGACTCTGTGGAGGAAAACCTTGAGGTGCTTAGGCAACAAGGGGTGGAGGTATCTCGCAGTATGTTACGGGGGTTGGAGAAGCGAAAGGAAAACTTGGAGGTCAAACTGAAGACCATTGCTGATGACCTTACAGAGCGTAAGGATGACGCAGTGGATTTTAAGCTGATGGGTATTGACCACCTCTTTGTGGATGAGAGTCATCGCTTTAAGAATCTACTCTTTAACACCCGTCACAGTCGGGTAAGTGGCTTAGGTAATCCAGATGGCTCACAAAGGGCTCTCAATATGCTCTTTGCGTTACGCACTATTCAGGAGCGGTCAGGCAAAGACTTGGGGGCAACGTTTCTCTCAGGAACAACCATCAGTAACTCTCTGACCGAACTGTATCTCTTGTTCAAATATCTCCGTCCACAAGCTTTGGAGAAGCAAGGCATCAATACCTTTGATGCTTGGGCGGCCGTATTCGCCAAGAAGTCCACCGACTACGAGTTCTCAGTCACCAATGAAATCATCCAAAAGGAACGCTTTAGGACGTTTATCAAGGTGCCAGAGCTTGCCTCCTTCTATGCGGAGATTTGTGATTACCGGACAGCTAAGGACATTGGGATAGATAGACCTGAAAAGAATGAGATACTGCACAACATACCGCCAACTCCCGAACAAGAAGTTTTTATTACTAAACTGATGGAGTTTGCCAAGACGGGTAATGCCACGCTCTTGGGGCGTGCACCGCTGAGTGAGAGTGAGGAAAAGGCAAAGATGCTCATTGCCACAGACTATGCACGAAAAATGAGAATTAAATATACTTATGGGTGATTATCAGTTATTTAAAAATATATTTCGTACAAAGGGTTACGATTTGGAAACAAGTGAGGTGCTTTTCTCTGCACTACTTTTCCTAACCTTCAAAGAACGCTTTTTCTTTTCAGCAAAGATACAATATTCATGGCAAACAAGAGCGAAAATATAAAAATTACATACTTGATAGAACATTTTTTCAAAGGTCTATCTGAAATATTGGAAACATTTGAAATTAGAGTTGCACTTGATACTGAAATCTACAAATACGAGATAGTTGTTCAAAAATTTGGTCATATTTTATTTTCTTTTTAAGTTTGCCAAAGATTTCAATTTTAGTTTATAACTAACAACTTTAGAAGATGAAAGAATTTGATTTAAATGTAGTGGGTTTAGAACCCTTGCGAGAAGAAGAAGTGAGAGATGTGGATGGTGGAATAGGAGTAGTTACGGGAATTATCCTCGGTGCTGTGGCTGGTGCTTTAGTTAGTACTTTTATAACAGAATTCCAGGATGTTCGAGAAGGTTGGAGTGATGGTATCAATGGAAGAAAACCGAGACACTAGAACTGAAAGAAAGATAATGAAGCCCGTCCTCTTAATTTTGATGGCTGTAGGTATAGGATTATTAGTCTCAGTGATTTTTTTGTACGGTCCTGACCTTATTAGAGGTGTTATTCGCTTTTTTCAAAAATAAGGAGGAAAGAGCTTTATTTAGATAACTATACTTTAATGGTAAACAACAGAGTTTTATGGAAAGATTAGATTTTTTTGAAAATTCAGGAATCAACGGGCTTGAAGACCTTACCCTTAATGAATATGTGGAGTTCAGCGGAGGCGAATCTCTATGGTATTGGATTGCATATGGTGTAAGTTCTGGTGCTAGAGCTGTTGGTCAAGCAGCCAAATACGTAATGGAAAAGAACGTGGAAATGATTGTAGAACAAGGCGGTTATAATATGTTAACAGTGCCTTTTAAGTAAACCTTACTGATGGTTTGATTCTTGAGGATAGACTTCAGTAGATTACTAGAGAGGTCTTACCGATAAGTTGCACTTGAGGAGGATAAGTTTATATTATCTTCCTCAAGAGTTTTTCTTGTAAGTTTTATAGTATGGTATGAACAAGATTTTTAGGTGGCTTACAAATGTTCCAGCCCTACTATTTGTGAGTATTTTCTGGGCTGTCGGGTGTCTTTGGAATGTTTCTTTTAATATGTTGGTTAGGTTTAGTGGTATTCAACTACCTTCATCACAAAACTTAGATCCACCTCAGAGTGTTTTTGATTACGCCATTGTTATTCTTATAACCCCTCTGATTGAGACTGCACTTTTTCAAGCACTCCCATATTATTTATTGAGTAAGATAGATTTCTTCCGAAAGCGAATGTGGCTTATTATTATGACTACTGGTCTTGTATTTGCTTTGTTGCATTTTTACTCAATGGTATATGTTATATTTGCCTTTTTCCCTGGGATACTCCTCGTATTTGGCTATCATCTACGCCAAGGGAATCATCCGCTTGCGTCGATATATACGGTCCATTTATTGATAAATGCTACTCCTCTTGTGTACGAGCTAATCTTTACAACCTAGTTTATGAGTGTAATCGAGATAAAGCAACACGATATAACAGATTGTGGTGCAGCTTGCCTAGCATCAATTTCGGCTTACTATGGATTGTCGATGCCGATTGCTCGAATACGCCAAATGGCATCCACAGATAGAAAGGGTACAAATGTATTGGGGTTAATCACAGCTGCGGAGAAGCTCGGCTTTATGACCAAAGCGGTGAAGTCTTTGAGGCAGGATGGCACCCCAAACCTAGAGCCACTAGGAAAGATACCCTTGCCCGCTATTGCTCATACTATTGTTGATGGTAGGTTGCAACATTATGTGGTGATATATAAGTTCACTGATAAGTGGGTGCAGATAATGGATCCCTCTAGTGGAAAGTTGGAAAAATGGTCACTAGCTAAGTTAGAGGAGAGGTGGACTGGTATCTTGGTGATTTTGCTGCCTGATGAGGAGGCCTTTCGGAAAGAGGATAAGAAGGTTTCAATTACTAGTCGGTTATTGTATTTGCTCAAGCCTCACAAAAGAGTTATTATCCAATCTATATTTGGATCTCTTGTGTATACTATACTGGGATTGGGGACTTCTATATTTGTACAGAAGATTGTAGACTTTGTTCTTCCCAACCATAACAATAACCTATTGAACCTCATGGGTGTTGTTATGGTAATAATACTTGCACTTAGTCTTTTTATCAACTACTGTAAGTCAATATTTATGCTTAAAATAGGGCAGAAAATTGATATAAGATTAATTCTCGGTTATTATAAGCATATGATCAGATTACCACAATCTTTCTTTGATAATATGCGTACTGGGGAGCTAATATCAAGAATCGGGGATGCTATGAAAGTGCGATCATTTATTAGTGGCACACTATTATCTTTGATTACGGGGGTATTTACTATTCTTTTTGCTTTTGCTTTGATGTTTACCTACTATTGGAAGTTGGCACTGATAATACTACTCGCAATACCATTGTATGCTACAATTTATTGGATATACAATAAGGCAAATAAGAAAACCCAAAGAAGAATAATGGAAGAAGCAGCGAATTTGGAGTCTCATCTCGTCGAGTCTATCAATGTGGTGCGAACTATCAAGAGCTTTGGAGTAGAAGAATTTGCCAATATCAAGACCGAGACTAAATTTGTAGCGCTTTTGAATACCGCATATAGATCTGGGGTGAATGCTCTAAGTGCAGGTACTGCTTCTATGGTGATCTCGCAGTTGTTCACAATCGTTCTATTGTGGGCTGGGTCTGTATTTGTATTAGACTATGAGATTACTCCTGGTGAATTGCTCTCTTTTTATGCCTTGATTGGGTACTTTATTGGACCTATTGGGGGTCTTATAGGGATGAATCTTGAATTTCAAGATGCCAAAATCGCTTCAGATCGTTTGTTCGAAATCATGGACTTGGAAGTAGAGGATGAAGAGCAAAAAATAAGCATTGGTGATGAACATGTAGGAGACATTAGCTTCGAGAATGTTTCTTTTTCCTATGGGACACGTGCCAAAATCTTTGAGAGCCTTGATCTGCAAATCAAGAAAGGTAGCATTACAGCGATTGTAGGAGAGAGTGGATCGGGTAAATCTACCCTTGCCTCATTATTACAAAATCTATATCCCTTGACTGAAGGACGCATCAAGATTGGGGAGATTGATATAAAGCATATTGAAAATAGTATTTTGCGAAATATTATCGGTGTAGTGCCACAGAAAGTAGATTTGATTGAGGGATCTATTCTTGAAAATATTGCGTTGGGTGATAGTACACCTAATGTCCAAAGAATAGTAGATGTGTGTAGCTCTATTGGGATGCTTGACTTTATCCAGAATTTGCCTAATGATTTTGCAACTAATGTAGGTGAGAATGGCGTGAAACTTAGTGGAGGCCAGAGGCAAAGATTGGCTATAGCTCGAGTGCTGTATAGAAATCCTAAAGTAGTTGTGATGGATGAAGCAACTTCGGCACTAGACTCCAAGAGCGAACAGTATGTAAAGGATGCAATCGTGAGAATGAAGCAGGAGGGTCGAACTATATTAATTATTACCCATCGATTAGGAACTATAACTGATGCTGATAAAATAGTGGTGTTGGATGATGGAAAAGTGGTGGCAGAAGGTGTACATTCGAATTTAATGGAGAATTCTGAGGTCTACAAAAGGCTATTTCACTTGCAAATGACGGGTTCTATTTAGTTTTACTATGTTCGTTGTGTTTTCTTATACTTGAGTATATGTTTATGAGAAAAGTAATTATTTCTTTTATCCTCTTTCTTTGTCCAATTGTGTTTTCTTCTGCACAAGGAGTTACTATGGGCTTGGATGAATGTATTAAATATGCGGTAAATAATCACCCAAAAGTCCAAATAGAGATGGAGAATGGTGTGGTTGCCAATTCCGAACGAACCCAAGCGTATTGGGCATATTTCCCCACAATAGATTTTTCGACAGATGTGTCAATGAGCCTTAATAGTACAGATAAGGAGAAAAGTCTTTCCAACAATCCCAAGTATAATACATTGTTTGGGAATATCTATGCACTCAAACTCCAAATGCCTCTTTATTCAGGAGGGAAGTTGACGTACAATTACAAGGTATCCAAGAGGAATATAGAAATATCACAGCTTAATATTCAACTGGCTCGAGAGGATGTTGCGGAGAAAACGATGATGGCCTACTTCGAGGTTTTGTATAACGCATATGTAGTAGCTCAACGAAAGAAAATGGTGAAGAGTTATGCTTACCAAACTGAGCGACTTGAAAGGATGTATGACTTAGGAGGAAGCTCTATTTCAGATTTGTCTCAGATGAGAGCTGCATTGTCTAAAGCAGAATTGGAGGTGTCTAAGGCTATGCTAGAATACGACAAGAGTCTTATAGGGCTAAAACGGGTAATGAACTTTCCTATCAGTGAAACACTGGTAATAGAGCAGGATATGCCGATAGGAATTACCTCTACGGATTTTAAAGGGAGAAATGTTGAGGTTAAGCCCTATCTTGAGAATAATCTCTATCTTAGGAAGCTAGCGAAGGAAGTGGAAACAAAGGAAGATGGGCTTGTAGTGGCAAAGCAATATAGTTATCCATCGTTAATCTTGAATGGATTAGTAAAAAGTAATTCCAATTCGTTATTGCGAAATGGTTCTAATAAAATGGTTTCTATGGGAGATCAACTTCGAAATAATCTCAGTTATTTTGTGGGAGTAACAATTTCTTTCCCTATCTTTAATCGTTTTAGAGCAAAGCATGAGGTTGTCAAAGCTAAAGGTAGTCTTGCGATTTCTAATCATAACCTTCATGAATATAGAAATGGATTTGAAGCCATAATACTACAAGTCCAAAGCGAGATAGAGGCTTTAGATACACAGTCGAAGCTGTCTGAAAATAATTTGGAACTTACTCGCACGGCAAATGCATCTCTTATAAGAAAGTTTGAGGAGGGGGCGATAAGTCTTTTTGAGTTGCAATCATCAAATAATCAGCTTTTAGAGGCAGAGCTTGAGTATATGTACTTTCGGATAAAACTACAAGTCAAAACAAGAGTGTTAAACTACTACAAAGGGCAATCTTATATAAATAATTAGGTCATGAGTAAGCAGATATTTCCTGTTGATATAATAGAAAACTCCTCAGAAAAGCTTATTAAGGACAATCATATTTCTACACATATAATATATAATATTGTTCTATTTGTCATTTTAATTGTCTTTGTCCTGAGTTTTTTTGTTAAGGTTGATGTTAATGCTACAGCTCTAGGAATTGCCAAGTCTCCTGGTGAGCGAGTGGTCGTTAATAGTCCATATAGTGCATTTGTGGATGATATTTATGTAAGAGAGAATAGTAAGGTAGGAGTTGGTGATACCATTTTATTGCTAAACGCCGACCAAATACAGAATGAGCACTTTAAGTATGCAAATAGACTTAGTGAAGTATCTGATTATATAAGAGACCTCCGATATCTTATCGGGATTGCTATGAAGGAAGTCAGTGATTCTGACGTCCGGTTATTGTCTCCTGCGTATAGAAAGTCGCTTAGTTATTATAAATCTCAATTTTTTGAACTCCAGACAAGACTTCAAAGTGTTTCGGATAGTTACCAGCGTAATAAAAAGCTATTTGAATATGGAGATATTTCAAAGGCTGAATTTGAAAAGATAAAGGCAGAGTATGACAATTCTAGGATTGCTATGGACTTACTAGCCAATAGGCAAACTAGTGAGTGGCAATCTGAATTAGATAGGTACATAACAGAACAGAGAGAATTGAGTACACATATTAAACAACTAAAGCTAGAGCATAAAGAGTCCGTTGTGACTTCTCCTATCGCTGGGATTATTCAACGTATTGAAGGCATTGACAAGGGAAGCTTTGTACAGCAGGGACAAAAGTTATTTGAGCTTTCAATAGATCGTCAGCTGTATGCAGAATGTTTGATCCCTCCTAAGGATATTGGGTATATACAAACTGGTCAAGAAGTGAGAATGCAAGTAGATGCTTTCAACTATAATGAATGGGGGAGCCTTTCAGGAAAGGTGGTAGAGGTGTTTAACGATATAACTTTAATAGAAAGCCAAGAGGGGATGCTTCCGTACTTTAAGGTTCTCTGTAGTATTGATAGTCCTTATTTGAAACTGAAGAATGGGTGTGAAGGAGAACTGAAGAGGGGAATGACAATGAATTGTAGATTTGTAATAACAAAAAGAACCATTTTTCAATTATTGTATGATAAAGTTGACAATTGGATTAATCCTAATAGAAAAAGCAAATAATATAGCTTTTAAGTTAAGTGTCTACAGATAAATTGTAATACTCAAGACTTGTTCTGACATTTTGGATACTATCGGGCAAAAAAAAGTGTCAGATTTTTGTTGCGACGATACGCCACTCTGTTCACACTCACAACCCGACGAAGCACTAATTATTTCATCTGGTTGTATTCTCTCTGTATCTTGTAACCTATACTTTCTAGCTACCTGTATACCTTCAATAAAAGTCTGCATGGGTGTTTTACCGAAGCAGTATTTGCCAGAATGCGTTCTTTGCGTGTTATAGGAGTTTATCCAACTGCCAAGGTCAGTCTGCAACTGCTCTATCGAAGCGTATATTTTCTTCCTAAAGGCAATAGTGTAGAACTCGTTCTGTACCATTCTGTTGAATGGTTCACAAATGTCGTTTGTCTGTGGATTTTTCGCTTTGATCTTGGTGTGGTCAATGTCTTCAATGGCCAAATATAATTTATATTCATGCGTTTCTTTGTTTCCACAATATTCGGTCTCATGGTCGGTAAGCATCCTCATCAATTTCAGTTCATGCTGTTCAAAGAATGGAACAACGCTGTCATTAGGCATGTCTGCCGCAACAAGAGCATTCTTCCTATTGTAAAGTTTGGCGAAGCCGATTTTTGAATAGGTGTCAATGACCGTCTGCTGGTAAATGTGCCCTACGCCTTTTATACACCCGACATAATAAGTATCCTGTGCCACAAGGAAGCCAGGGTAATAAGTCTCTATTTCACCATGCGCCTGTTTCTCCGCCTTGGCTTTCTCCAGCGCAGCCACCTGATTCTCATCAAGAATTATTCCTTCTTGTTCTACTTTTGCGGACGATGCTTTTAAGCACTTTTGAAAGGACTCCATATCGTGCCGTAGCCAAATGGAGCGAACTCCTCCAAGTGATACGAATATGCTTTTTTTACGCAACTCGTTGGATACACGCACCTGTCCCAGAGCCGGGTTGTCTATGGCTATCTGAACCACTGCCAGCTCTATGTGCTCCTCTACACGGGTCTTTATCACAGGCTTCTTTCGTGAGATTTCCTGCAGGGCAAGCTCTCCTCCCTGCTCGTAGAGTTCTTTGAAACGATAAAAACTGTCACGACTGTAACCTATAATTTTGCAAGCACGTGACACGTTGCCTAACTGTTGGGAAAGTTCAAGGAGTCCCAACTTGTCCTTGATGACTTTTTCTGATGTGGTCATAACTCAATCTATTTTTGTATTACAAATTTATTCTTTTTATACGTAATTGTCAGATTAAGTCTTGATTAATTCAGGTCATTTGTTTTAATTCACATTCTCCTTCCCCGTTTCTTTTTAGCTTGGAAGCGGAGCTTGCGTTGCCATTGGGCTTCGGCGATTTCGGAGGAGATAGCCGATTCTGTTGTAAAAGTGTTGGCTACGGCTTCTACCGCATTGTCAATGGTGCTTGCAACGGTATTAGCAAGCGATTCGGTTACAGTTTGATTATTGGTATTCGGGGATAGTATTGGAACAGCCGATTTGCCTTTAATTTCATTTCCAGAGAACTTCATTACATCCTGCAATCCAAACTGGATAAATAAGGAGCGATAGCCAAATTCTCTGCCAATCTCTGAGCTTTTTAATGTTTCACCATTGCACTCAAAGCGTAAACCATAGACTTTGTCTTGTTTGTTTCGTGCAGGAATAATCGCAATTCCTAATTTGCTCAATTTATCAATGAATTGGAGCATTCCCTTTTCGCCATTCGTCCGCTCGCTCAATAGTCGGTAAGCACTCTGTTGTATATACTTTTTAACCTCTTGTCTGCTGTTTTTGGCGTATGGATTCTCGTGCTGACGTTTCTGCTCTCGCTTTCGTTGAGCAACGTCGTTCGCAACCGTCAAGCCGTACTTGCGAGCCAATTCTTCAGCGATCCTCGAAGCCTTATTGCTGACAAAGGTGGTGTCATAGACCGCTCCGTTAATATCCATTCGGTTGGCAATGATATGCACGTGCAGATTGTCCGTATCCTTATGCGTTACGGCAATCAGTTGATGTTCATTCAGTCCCATCTGTTCGACAAAGTCATCCACAACGCTTTGCAAATTAGACAAGCTCATTTTCTTTTCGTCGGTCGGAGCAATACCGATCTCAATGCGTAAGAACTTATTCTTGCAACGACTATTGAACCTGCTAACCATCGTCATCTCTTCGTAGATCTCTTGAGCTCCTCTCCCTGCTAACTGATGGCTTCGAACAACATTCTTGAGTTTGCCTTCTTTTAGGATATATTCGAGTGCTTTCCGTCCGTGTGCAATGGCTTTACATTTGGCAATCATAAGGCTTTAGGCTTAGCATATCATAAATCTCATCGGGGATCTTGTAGCGTGCATCGTAGAATCGTCTTAGGGCATATCGTGTTGCTATGGAAAGATTTTTTGTCGTCTGTACCCATGTTTCATCTTTGGTCTTAATCAGATTCGCAATGTAAGTAAAAAACTGAGCGATTCGTTTTAGAACATACAACGCCTCTTTTTCATTTTCGGTCAGCTGGGGGACGGACACAATCTCCCCATTCAGCAAACATTCTCGAGCATATTCGGAAAAAGTTTTGCCCGTTCTTTCTGCCCGAAAAAGCATTTTCTTTTTCTCCTCTTCGGTGCATCGCAGCCGTAAGACGACCGTCTTCTTGTCTTGTGTCTTTTTACCCATAGCCGATGAGAACGAGAGTGATTACGGCTTATTCCCCCGCAAGGGGCAAGCGCAGTTTGTGGCTACAAACTGACGTCTTGCAATATTACCCACATATATAGGTTTTGGATAACCCAAAACTCTCTTCTCTGCATTCATTGATGTCAATCATTTTATGAAACACTGCATTCAGTTATGCACTGATTATTATAATTTTCTCCATTCATCAATATCTCTTTCATATCGCTCTAAGTGCTTCAAAAGAATCTGTTCAATATAGCTTGACAAGGTGGTCTCGTATTCACCTAATCTTCGCACAACAAGACCTAACCGATTCCGTGTATTCTCTGATATATAGACGGCTTTGCGTTCTTGAATTCTCTGACCTTTTAAGTATTGTTGTCTAAAACGCTCTAACTTGTCATAGGCTATCTTGTCAGATGCAGTAAGCTCTGACGAGGGATTTGAGTTTTCTATCTTTTCGTCTTCATCAACACGGAGTTTTCTAAGAAACTCATCTGAAAAGGAGTGCTGTTTTTGGAGTTCTCTTAGGCGTTGCTCGCGTCTTTCTGCTATAGTCATAGATTTTATTTGTTAGGGTTATAATAATGCTCTTCTAAGACCTTTTGAATATCGCTTAATTTGAATAAGGCTTTGCTTCGTCCTGCTAATTTGTAGAACGGCAACAGCCCCGATGAACGATATTCTTGCAGAGTGCGAGGACTGATGTGTAGCATTTCGCAGACTTCCTCGCTCGTGAGGTATTGCTCACCATTAAAAAGTGGCTTGGTCGTCTGACAATAAACTTCTAATTTCTGTAACAAGCTCTCCATCAGTTGTAAGAAGAGTCGAAAGCGAGGGTCATCCCTCGTAATGATTTCATTGTCCATAGTACTAATATTTGGTTCATAGATTGGATTCGTCTTCTAAACAGCCTTTTCCCAAAAGCATCTCAATGTCTGAGCGTTTATAAAAGGCTTTGTGTCGGAGCATTGCAAAAGGCAAGATACCCGTATCACGATAGGTTTGCAGCGTGCGTTTGCTGATGTTCAACAAACGACATACATCAGCATTGTCTAACCACTCCGATGGTGGATTGGGGCTACCCAAGAGTTTTTCGCTCCTGTGAATAAAATCGGTAAAGGCGGATTGGAGATACTCCCACGCCTTTCGTTCAATAATCGTTACGTTCATAATAGTTTAGATTTTGGTTATTTGCTTTTTATGGTCATGGAAAAAGCAAGCATTTGCCCACTCTTGCTCCAAATGACAAAGGCAAATATATGCGAAAAGAAACAGCTTTTGGGGATTTTGTCCCTTACTGTCCCTCGCTGTCTATAAATAGTGATAAAACGGGAAAATACGGGAAAAAGAAAATTCTTTGAAAATGCTGATTTCAAGTCCCCTTCAAATAAGGTCAGTCAATTAGTAAGTAGGTCAATTGGTCGGTAAATCAATTAGTCAGTAAGTCAATTGGTCGGTAGGTTAATTCGTGGGTAAATCAATTAGTCGGTAAGTCAATTGGTCAGTAAGTCAGTAAATTTATTAGTCGCTTATGTTATACTACTGTTATTTAGTCGTTTAGCAATGCAGCTATTTAGCTATTTAGCAATTTAGCAATTTAGCAATGTAGCTGTTTAGCAATGCAGCTATGTAGTAATGTAGCTGTTTAGCAAATCATATATTTATGCGGTAATGAGAGAAGGGGGCGGAGCTTTTTGCTGGGTGTTGTTCAATGACATTGCCGATTCGCTTTCCGAGCAAGCAAGGAGCCTAAAAGAAAATTTATGCGTCTAAAGGTCGAAGTAAGGCGTATGCTTTTGCTGATGCATTTCCTTTTGTAACGCAGGACTTCCTAAAGCAAGGTTTTGAGGGGTGATTTTTTTCAAGTATAAGAAAAGCCTTGCGGAAAAGAGCGGATAACTAAAAAAATCACCTCTCAAACCGCAAGGCTCGACCTTGATAGAGGAAGTCTGCCGTTACTTCCTTTGCTAAGCAAAAGCAAAGCCGAACAGAAGACCTAAAAACGCTTTTCTTATCGTTCTCGTTGCTCGAAAAGCATTGCTATCAGACCTGTCAGCTCTGTGTATAATCGGTCGTATTCGGGAGAACCATCAAAGTCTTTGTCTATCGTATATTGAGCAATAGCTTGTCGTATATCATTATGTTTTACAAGGGAAAGAGCAATGGATTGAAGATCTTTTGTTTCAATCTCTTTGTCAAACTCATTCTCCAAAATCTGCTCGATGAGATAATAGGACGAGAAGTGTAAATCGGCAAACAACACTTCCATTGCAATGTCGTGTGCTTCATCAGGCGAATAGCCTTGCAAAAAGGCTTGCTCGTAACTCTCGGAAGCAAAATCGCTCCGCTCTCGAATAAAGGCATTATCATGGAGTTTTTCGGGAAAATAATCCCGTAAATAGCTCCGCAATCGAATTTCGTAATAATTAAACCTGCTTTTATGCTTGCCTTGTTCCTTCATCTTGATTGTTTTCATAACGTTAGAGTATTTGAGTGTTTGATAAATTATTTTGTTTAATGGAGTAGGTGAATTGAGCCAATTGCTCTTTTTGAGTATTTACAAGCTGTTGCATATCGTTGCTAATCTTTTTATCTACTACTTTCGCATAAATTTGAGTAGTTGCGATAGAGCGATGTCCAAGTATTTTACTCAACGTTTCCATTGGGATACCGTTTGATAAACATATAGTGGTAGCAAAGGTATGTCGAGCCATGTGAAAAGTGAGCCCTTTCTTAATCTGAAGAATTTCTCCTGCGAGCTTAATTGCCCCCGATACACGTCTACGTGTAATGCGCTCAAACAAAGGTTCATTATCCTTTCTTCGTTCAACTTTGTAATAAGCCATAATTTCTTCAGCCATTGGTAATAGAGGTATAATGGCTTCTACACCTGTTTTCTTTCGTGTAAGTCGAAGCTCTCGTGAGCCGTCAGTGTTTTGATGAATATGCTTGGGGGTTAGCTCTTGTAAATCTGTAATGGCAATACCCGTGAAGCAACAAAACACGAAAAGATGACGAATATAGTTGATATATCTGTCTTTTATAGGAGTTTGCAGAACCTTATATAATTCTTCTTCAGTTAGAAACTTACGATACTTTGGTTCACTGCCCACTCTGTAATTCAAAAATGGGTCTCCGATAACTAAGCGTTTCTTTCGAGCCCAATCCATAATTCTTCGTAAAAGAAGCATACGCATCCCTGCACTGGAGAGGGATAGTCGCTTCGTCGTTTTTAGAAAGAAATCATAATCAAGAATAAAGCTGTAATCAATTTCTTTGAAAGGAATATCTTCCACTTGTTTGACTTCATTAAGAAATTCTTTGAGAGCTTTGTAGGATTGTACATAGTTGTTATAGGTAGAAGATGCTAATTGAATACCAACAAGCTGTTTTCTGCTTGATAGGTATTCATATCCGATTTTTAATACCGTAGGAATTTGTTCTCGTTTTTCTATGAAAGCATTTTTCACTCTCTCAGCCGTAACGTAACCATCTTCCTGAAGTACAAGTTTATAGTAAAAGGCTATTTTCTCTTCTGTCATATCAATTTGCTTATTGATATGTTTGTATTCCTCTCCCTTTTGTTTGCATCTTCCCTTCGATGGATTCCAATCATCGGGAAACGCCTGCAATCCCAAGCTGAACTGCACTTGTTCTTTGTCTATTGTAATACGTCCCATAATAGGGCATCTGCCGTCTTTTTTCTGCTTCGACCGATTGAGGTAAAACAGAACCTTAAATGTACTTCGTGCCATATATAATTGATATTTGAAAAGGTTAATAGATCAGTTTATATCGGTTATTGATTTTCTTTTCCACCGCACGTATATCTTCCCAAATTTTATCGGAAGAAACACGAGCATAAATTTGAGTTGTCTCCAGATGGGTATGTCCGAGCATTTGAGATACTGTCTCGATGGGGACACCTTTTGCGAGCGTAATCACCGAAGCAAAGGTGTGGCGAGCCATGTGAAAGGTGAGCGAACGTTCCATTCCAATTGCCTTTTGAAGATATTTCATCGCATTTTGAACAATATCAGAAGTGACATTTTCAAAAAGATACCCCGTTCGCTTTCCCTTATACCGCTCAATAATAGCAAGAGCAGGTGAAGTGAGTTGAACGCGAAACAGTGTTTTTGTCTTTTGTCGATGCCCCTTGAGCCATAGAGTGCCATCGTCATTTAGTGTGATACTTTCTTCTTTCAATGCTCGAATATCACCAATAGCAACTCCTGTGAAACAAGAAAAGACAAACAGATCTCTTACCAAACGATAGTTGTACCATTCAATAGGTAACTCAATAATTTGATTAAGTTCCGCTTCCGTTATAGGTCGTGGCGTAGCTTTAGGGCGTTTATTGACAAATCCGTCAAAAGGATTAAAAGGGAGTAATCCCTTTTTTACCGAAAGAGAAACCACTGACATAAATATAGATATACACCGATTGACTGTTACTAAGGCTAATCGAGAGGGGCGTATTGCCAAGAGATAGTCGGAGTAATGCTCAATAAATTCTTTATCCAATAAAGAAAGTGCAATATCTTTTACATGGTGTTCAGACAAAAGATATTCTGCCATAAGCTGATAAGCATATTGTACGGCTTTATACGTTTTCAAAGAGCGGTCAATACCAGCTCTTTGGCGATATTGCTCCACATAGTTTCGAAAATGTACCATGAGCAAATCTTGGCTTTCGGCTATCCCTTGATATCGCTCTTTGAGTTTTTGAGGCGTTACCACCTCTTCTGTTAAGCATAGTTCATCATAACGTTTGTAAAGTTCAGTACTTATCGTTTGGATGGCTTGATTGCATTCTTGTGCAATATGGCTTTTACCCAACAATCGCTGTTTACGAATGTCCCAAAGAGTAATTGGAACGTGTATTTTGGTAGAGAATTGAGCTGATAAACGCTCTATTCGTATGCGTCCGATAAGAGGTGCATTACCTTGCTTGTCTGTTCGTTGCCGTTTTAGAAAAAACGACACGGATAACTTTGATTTTTCCATTCTGTTTACGGGTTATTTTTTAGTCATAAAAATACTTCATAAAACGTCTTGAATGGATAAGAAATTAGATGCAAGAAAAAGCAACAAAACATTATGTATAAGCAGATTAAAGATTTATTCGTAACCCTTTTTTGCTATGTTTTGCAGGGGTTACGATTTGTCCACACATCTTCTGCTTTTTATTAGCTATTTTTGCTTTATATCATCGAAGCAATAAATAGTTATTTTACTGATAAACAGACTATAACGGATATTTATGCCTCATCTTTCTGCTTGTTTCTACATTCCACTTATGTTGCTCGCAAGATGAGCCTTGATATGAGGATGATTTCTCAAGAGTACTCAGACCACATTGACAATAAGGCTTCTCACTGTGCTAGAATGATTTCGGACTACTATCAGAAGTTTGACAAGCAGAAGGGAACGCAGTTTGTATTATCTGATTTAGGGACTTACAAGCCCTATGAGTGGTCGGTTTACTCGGAGATTAAGCGGAAGCTGACGGAGGATTATGGTATCCCATCTTCAGAAGTACGATTTATCCAAGAGTGTAAGACGGAGCGAGCGAAGAAGGCAATGGTAGAAGCGATGAATCGAGGAGAGGTTAGAGTGCTATTTGGTTCTACTGAGATGCTGGGTACTGGGGTGAATGCACAGCAACGAGCAGTCGCAGTGCATCACCTCGACACGCCTTGGCGCCCTTCCGACTTGGAACAACGCAATGGGCGTGCCGTCCGTAAGGGTAATGAAGTGGCAAAACTCTACGCAGATAACAAGGTGGATGTTATTATTTATGCTGTAGAGCGGTCGCTTGATAGCTATAAGTTCAATCTGCTACACAACAAGCAGCTCTTCATCAATCAGCTTAAGAGTAATTCGCTTGGTAGCCGAACGATAGACGAGGGAGCTATGGATGAGGATAGCGGACTAAACTTCTCAGAGTATGTGGCAGTGCTTTCTGGTAATACCGACCTCTTGGAGAAGGCAAAATTAGAGAAGAAGATTACTGCTCTAGAATCGGAGCGAAAGGCTTTTAATCGGGAGCGTGACCAGGCACTGAATACAATTGGAGAGATTGAGTTTAAGGCGAATATCCATAAGAGTAGAATTGCTCAAGCTGAGAGTGACTGGAGCAAGTACAACAGTGTGGCCCAGCGTGATGAAGCAGGACAGCCACTCAATGCAATCGTGATAAAGGGTGTAGAAGGTGTGACTGACGAGAAGCAAATTGCAGAGCGACTGCACGAGATAGCTGAGAAGGCTCGTACAGGCAATGAATATCTAGAGGTAGGGCTGGTGTATGGTTTTCCTATCCTCGTAAAATCGGAGAGCTCTGCTAAGGATGGACTGTTTGCACTGACGCAAAACCGCTTTTTCGTGAAGGGCGAGGGTAATATCTACTACACCTACAACAATGGAGCTTTGGCAACTGACCCAAAGCTAGCCTGTCGCAACTTCGTCAATGCTCTAGAGCGTATCCCTAAGGTCATAGAGAGTCATCAGAAGGAACTTACAAAGGTGACTGCCTCTATTTCCACATACAAGGAGATAGCCAATGGTTCTTGGAAGAAAGAGGAGGAGCTTCGCTCCCTAAAGAGCCAGGCCTCCGAGCTTGACCGCAAAATCGCTCTCTCCCTCGCTCCTCCCTCCGACACTGATGACAGCTCCGAGCAACAGCAGTCAAACCAAATCAGTAAAAGCCCCACGCAATCGCGTCAAGTATCAATGTCTGATTCTACAACGCCACAAGAAAGCCAATCACAAAAGCACGACAACGACTCTCTCAAGAACGGCTACCGTCCCAAGTGGCGATAAAAAGGCTTTTGTCCAACTATACATTGGACATTTTGCAAGTATTTCCAATATCAAACTAGAGCGAATTATCGGCAATAAGCAAATATATTGCCGATAATTCGCAAGTTATATACTTTCTCTACGTTATTAAATTACCTGATGCTTATTCTGATTACAGAGCTATCATCATATATAGGTGCATCTAAGGTGAGTTCTGTAGCTGTGAAGCTCTCTTCAATACGATGACTTCTATAGAATCCATCACTACAGAGCAATAGGATATCACCTGAACTGAGAGGATACTGTTTAATGGATACAGGATTTCGGAATCCCCTCCCACTAATGTGTGAAGTAAGATAGGTCTGTCCATCTTGTTCAAGTACATCATCTTTTGTAAGTTGAGTAATCTCCCCATCTCCTTCCTGAAGGTACAATCGGACATCCCCTAGCCAAGAGTAGAAAAGCACTCCTCTTTGGATATATATTAAAGTAAGAGCAACGCCCATTTTAGATCCCAGCTCCTTACTAGTATTAGCTAGATGGGTATCTGCATATTCTATACTTGCTCCTAACAGTCTGACTACATCAATATCATTATTGATATTTAGACTCACATATTCATTAATAGCATTGCACACGATATTAGAAGCCAGTTCAGGATAGTCTAAACTTCCTACTCCATCAGCTAAAAGAATGAGTTTATCTCCATTAGATAGACTTTGATGTAGGATATAATCTCCATTCTCATCATAATAGGCTTTGCTATGAGTTTCAACTAATATATCCATCAGCTTAGTTCTTTTTTGAATACTTGAATCATCTTTTGAAAAGCAAGAAAGACTTTCTCATATGACAATGAGCCATAGTTATCTAAAATTTGCTGGATAAGTCGGCTGTTTTCCTCTTTTTCAACTTCCCTTTGAAGGCATTGCATATAGTACTTAAGATGTTCTTCAGGAAGTAGTCCAACTATATCGCATGCAAGCCAATATGCACCAACTACATAATCATCAAAATTCTCCCAATCATAAACCTCAGAATGAAACTGCCTATCCAGATTTACAATAAAGTAATTGTCAATGATAAATGACATGTCCTCGGCATCTTTACTTGTTTGAACATTTCGATCCAGCCAAGCGTTGAATTTTAGGACAAATAGACCATGAAGAGATGCTATCTTTATATCAAACTCATTGTCAATACTCACAGTTATGGCTTCGGACAAGACTTCTGAAAAGCCTTTGACAGACATCGCAATATTCTCTTCTGGAGGCCAGTAGATGTAACCATCATCCTCTGCGACATCTCCATATGGAACAATATCCAATTCATACGACCGATAATAGAAACGCTGGAGCATATTTGAATCTTTTTCAAAACCATTATTCACAAGAGTATGCGTTACTTGGCTGAATGACTCCCAATCTGGAATAGCAATGGCTAAATCTAAGTCTCTTGTTCTTCTTTGAGAACTAACCCCAACTAATTGACGAATCAAAATATCACGTGCCGTAGCTCCGATAACAAAGAAATCTTGATCTATCTCCTTAAAGCACCGACTAACGTTTCTCAGAAGTTCAATCAGTAAAGGATTATCTATCTTTTCACTTGAAATCTGAAAGTTCATTATCTAATAATTTTTGAGCAGCTTCAATACAACGACTATTCTCACTTCCTACTAAATCAGCATATATCAATATGTATGGTAGAGTATCTTCTTTCCAAAACTTTCGATATACAAGAATTTCGCCATCTGCTGTACGTACTGCCCCTGTTTTCATTATCATTGATATAGGAATGTCAGTAAAAAGTTCAAAAGACTGGGGTAGAAGATACCCATTGAGTATATAAGACGCTGCTTCTCCACTCCAATACATTCCTTCTGGCAAGGAGATTTCCTGCCACCTTTCCCTATACTGTTGGCTTCGGAATGCTAACCGAGCAACAAATAGTTTTGGCTTGAGTATCCTATTGTAGTTCTCAGCCCATAGATCAAGCAACTGACGACGCTCCTTTAATACTCTTTTCCTTTTTGAGATCAAGATGTATTTACGTGCTATCAATTCATCAATGATATTTTTTACGGTACCGAGAGAGACATCACTTAGCTCTTTAATCTCTCTGTATGTTTTGCTAACATTGTCAGGATTTTGTAAGAGTAAAAAGATTACTTTTAATCCAGCCTCTTGGAACAGAGGATAGCTTTTCTTTATACTCACAGGTTCTTTCTCCCCTGTATGAGAAAGCTGTAACATCACGTTAGCACCATTCGTATATCTTATTTGGCAATTACCAGCAGTGTCAGCAACATTAATATTATGCCTACGCAATTCTTCGTACAGAAATGGATTAACATAACTAGCCACCAACATGAATGGTTCCTGGTTGTTTGACCTATACTCTTCAACTCTATTTTTTATTCGCAAAAAATTCGTTCTATTGACTTCATTCTCCACTATACAATTGAAGTCAATTCCAGAAATGGTTATTACATACATATTCTCTGAGCCTTTACCATTGTAGCATTTGTACGAGATAAAGTTATCAACATCATTCCATTGAGTGGCTAATGCTCTCACAGTCTGTTCGATAATTTGTATTTCCTCCATATTTTTGTTCAGTGATATATACTTGTTCAATTTTATTGAACATTGCAAATATACTGAACAAAACAAAAGCCGCCAAATACTAATTCATTTAGTTTAGCTCGTTCAATAAAATTGAACGAGAGCTATAATTTGAACAAACTGTTACCATTCATCTCTTCTTCGAAGCATCTCATCTATCTCATGACGAAGAAAGAGGAGACGACCATTAGCTTTGATAAAAGGTATTTTGCCGAGAGACACCCAGTTGTAGATAGTCTTTTGCTCTACTTTCAAGAGCTTTGACACATCAATAATATCTAAGTATTCTGGTCTCAAAGGAGGGTGAACAGTCGTTTTTTGGAGGGCAAGCAATTGATTTAGCTTACCCTCCATATTGACAAGCATCTCCTTAAGAAGCTCAAACTCGGATTTGTGCTCAGAAAACTCAGGAGGTTCATTTAAGAAGTATGACATAGCTTCCCTTTTATGTAGTTTCCACTGTTTTCCTGAGATAAGATATCTTGCTCTCTCATATAAGCTATGTACTTTTTCGCCGTCCTATCTTTGACATCCATCTCCTCCATCACGGCATCAACCAATTCACTATAGGATATAACCTCACGCCCAGCCATAATCTCCTTGGCAAGAGAGGCTAAATCAACCGTCTTTCTTTTCTCTTTTTCTTCCTTGGACTTCTCACCTCTGTAGGCGAACATGTCCAACTCTTTGTCCCAGCCGAAAAGCATCATCGGTACATCCAAAGGGCTACCATCTCTCACTTTAAGTGCTTTGACTACGGAGAGTTCTGGATTGTCGTCTTTTTCTATTGATAAAATCCCAGCAGCTTTTCGCTGAAGTTCAGAGCCGATATGGCCTCGAAGCTTTACTCCATTTGGAACAAAATGAAGCACACAGATAATACATGTATTGTAGATGCCTGCTAGTCGGTAGAGTTCATCCACTATCGCTATACTCTCGCTTTCATCATTGGCAGACCTAATTAAATCCGCAATTCCATCTATAACTACCAAATGGATGCCTCCGTGTTCGTGGTAGAGTAAATCCATACTATCTCTGATTAACCTAAGTCTGTCTTGTCGAGATAAAGAGGCTAAGTAAAGAGAGTGATAGAAAGAAGGAACCTGCACCAGTGATGCTCGTCGCAAGGTCTTTCCAAGATTTTTATATAGCTGTGCTTCTGATTGTTCGGTGTCATAATGTATTACAGCTAAGCCATAGGGATTAGGATTCACCTCCAATCCAAGAGTTTCCTCTGGTACAAGAGCATCATATCTCATTGCTCCAGCAAGAATGGCAGATACAAAGTTGCTCTTACCTGTTCCCTCTCCACCTGTGATACAAAACAAATTATCCTGTGTGCCAAGTGGGACATTATTTACAGAAACGATTGCTTTAGATAGGTCAGGCGGATTGTCGTAATCTATCTCGCATGACTTCATCATCATAAGAGTCTCTGAATATATTTCTTGAAGTAAAGCTGTAATTAAAGCTCTTAATTCTTCTGCCGTATGTCCAAGGGAGAAAAAGTCAGAGACATCCTTTTCAAATTGACCTCCACTCAGTGGCAATTGAATACTTCTGACCTTGTACTTTTCCAAAGCTACTTTCTGTCTTTCACTCTCTCGAATGCCTGTTTCATCAACATCATATAGGAGTACAATATGCCTAAAACGAAGTGACAATCCATCAATTAGGCTCTCAGGAATTACTGAAGTCTCACTATTGAAGCAGATTGCATTGAAGCCATGTGCTGCAAGTGATAGAACATCTTTTTCTCCTCCAGTGATTAAAAGAACATCTCCTTTTGTTGGTAATTGATCAAGCCCAAAACAATAGAGAGAAGGTTTCCTACCTCCATATAAAAAGCGTAGCTTCGTGCTATTGGGTCTGTAAATCTTGACATAATCATACCCCTTATAGCCATATATTGGCTCCGTGCCAGTTGCTTTTATAGTATAAGCCTCACCTTGTGAATTGATGGATTCAAACTGAGAGATATTGATGACATTGTATCTTTTGAGCGTATTCTCATCTACCCCATATCTTCCCCAAAAGGTAAGAAAGGGCTGCGAGTAGGATATCGTTTGGATTTTATATGGCTTATTATCTATCCTCTCTTCTTCTTGGATAGCTTTAGGTCTAACCCATTTCCTCTGAATATGACGCTTGTCAAAACGTGACGGATAATCATCTGTGACCCTTATCGGGAGCATTAAATCTTGAACTATCAGTTTGAGAATATCAAGAAAATCTCGTCTCGTATCCAATCCATAAAGCTCTCCAACAAACCAAAAGCAGTCTCCAGAGTAACTCGGTTCTCCGTGGTCATGAAACTTGTATGATGTACTTTTAGCATCATAGTAGATATGGCATGAAGGCTTTTTATCGTCATAAAAGGGACTTCTGAAGTTCTTATGAGTGTTCACTTCGAAACCCAAGTAGTGGTTATACACATTCAAACCTCCTTGTGTTAGAGTTAATATCTGTTCTTTATCAATCATCACTCTCTTCTGTTATCGATTTTGTTGAACAACAGCTTAGTATTATATTGTCCTTGTATTTGTTTAATTCTCTTAGGGCATCATCTGAAGTAAGCCCCACAACTGCGAGTCGGTTACTCTTAATAGCATTACATACACTTTTGTAAGGATAGCGTACATCACCATTGCCAGTAAATCGGAATGGTATCATTTGTGATTTTCGCCATCGATAGAGTGTGGACTTTGATATGTTTAATACGTTCATCACGTCTTTAGAGGTCATCTCAAGCTCTTCATCTATCTCTTGAAGGAGTGAGGAGCTCCGTTCGACAAAGCCCTCAATCTTCTTAATCCGTTCTAAAAGATCTTGAAAAGCATCACTTTCAAATCCTATTACTTCCATTGGTTTGAATTCTGAATTATAATTATTGATTTTGGATTGCAAGATGACAAATACACCAATAGGTTTTTGTATGCTTCCTCAGTATATATTGACACTGTAATATTTGTGATGGGTGATGATTCTATCAAAGGACTTGCAAGTATTGCATATAGTTTTAATTCATTGCCAAAAAACACACGAGAAATTCTCTCAATTTCACTTGAAGATAGTTCCTTTTCACCTCGTTCCCATCGTGAATAGGTACTAGGTGAAACATTGAGCATTTCAGCGACATCCTCTTGTTTGAGGCTCCTTTGCTCTCTCAATTCTCTCAGAATTATATTTATTCTGTTCATATGTTAAAGTTACCAGCACCTAAGAAATGTACCAACCCGATTATTACAAGAATATGCACCAATTGCAAGTGTTTTCTCATTAGGTGCATAATTAATAGTTAAGAATACTCTAACTTCCTGCATGCGAATTGATTGCAATGGTAATTGCAAAATTCCTCATTGTTTGCTCAAAATCCTCAATTGGCATACTTTGACACATTAGAAATCAATAATCATACAAGGCTTTAAGAGAACCTCAGGTGCAAGGTGCAAGCCTTCTTTATATAGAGGCTTGCACCTTGCACCTGGGTTTGTAGCAGGGAGTAGGTTAATGATTTAATTAACAGAGGTTTGGCTGTTAGTTCGTTTTTCGCTAACTTTGTACCGCTGAGAAGGATGCAAGTGTGTGTTCAATAAGTATTCAGAGTAGTAGTCTGTAGATATTCAAAAGCGTGCTACAATTTTGCTACAGTGGTATTAGTGGAAAATTAGTAGACTGTAATTAATAACGACTTAGGACGTTTCCGTTCAAGATCCGTCCATACCGCCAAGAGAGTCGTTGTAAAGTCAGTCTTTACAGCGACTCTTCTCTTTTATGTGCCAATTGCTGAATCCCTACTGTGAGACCCTATTAGAGGTAGGGTGGGGAAAGCTAGAGGGCTACGCAGTCCGTCGACCACGTAGCCCTCAGTATAATAATTATGAATTAGTATTTACTTACGCTCCTTGTGCTTCTCTAGCTGTTTCTCCAGTGCTTCACACGCCTCTACTACCGCCTCTTCAAAAGTGTCTGCGAGTTTCTCGCTGAATAGGTCTGGTCCCTTTATTGCTAGCGTTATGCGTGCACGCTTATTCATGGCTTGCTCTTTCTTGTCTACGGTGAGCGCCACATCCGCATTTATAATATCTGCGTAGAAACGCTCGAGCTTTCCTACCCTCTTCTCCACAAAATCGATCAGCTGTTGAGATATCTCAAAATTCACTGCTTGTACCCTCGTCTTCATGGTCGGTTCTCCTTTCTTTTCTAGTGCATCCCCTGCTACGGGGGTGCGCGTTGTACATCTTGCGAAGCTCCTCAAAGGTGGTGTGGGTATAGACCGCTGTGCTCGAAATCGACTCGTGTCCCAATAGCTCCTTCACACTCATCAGGTCGGCTCCATTATTGAGCATTGCTGTAGCGAAACTGTGACGAAGCACATGTGGGCTCTTACGCGAATACTGCGGAAGTGGTGCCAAAGCCTTAGTAACTACCTTGTATATATAGTGGCTGGTAGCTGCCTTCCCCTTATCATCGAGCAGAAATTGCTCACACCCATCCACCGATGGACTTCTGTACCCCAAATATAGATTTATTTTCTCACAAATCAAAGAACCGAGGGGGATAATTCGTTCTTTATTGCGCTTTCCAAGTACTTTTAACCTCCCTTCACGGGTATCGATATTATTTAAGGTGAGTCCTACAAGCTCCGCCTCACGCATACCGGTTTGGAAGAGAAGGTCTACTATAAAGGCGTGCTGCCATCCAAGTCGCTGCTGCTCTAGAGTGTCGGCCTCGGCAGCTTCTTTATACAGCTGCTCTATTCGCTTTGTGAGTACATCAGCATTAACGAAGGTGGGCAAGTATTGTCCATCCTTGGGCACTTGGACTGCCTTGAATGGGTTTCGCTCTATGAGCTCTATCTTCATCAGATAGTTGTAAAGCCCACGAATAGCGCTCAGGCGTCGCTTCACACTACGTGGGGTATTGCCATTGCTCATCAGTTTGATTAGCGACTTACGTGCTTTGCGATTATCGAAGCTAAGGAGGAAGTCAGTGAGCTGAGCGTTGTCATCCATATCGGCTTTGCCTTCTAGTTTCAACCATAGC
The DNA here is from genome assembly GCF_018206105.1 of Porphyromonas levii. NCBI lineage: Bacteria > Pseudomonadati > Bacteroidota > Bacteroidia > Bacteroidales > Porphyromonadaceae > Porphyromonas > Porphyromonas levii. The sequence continues at coordinate 17,271 of NZ_JADRGN010000016.1, read as the reverse complement.
GCAATATCTCCGAGGTAGGCCGTGCGTGTTAGCTCCGACATTCCTCGTTCGTACCGTAGGTACCCCTCAAATCGTTTAAGGATATGCTCACTCATATTCTCCTATTCCAAACTACTTACCTTGCAAACTTAATCAAATTGTATCCTATCTACGTGCCTCTGTCTAATTTAGTATCTTTGTAGAAGAATCCAAAGAGATAATAATACGTATGAATATTGCGATTGTAGGCACTGGATATGTAGGGCTAGTAAGTGGTACTTGCTTTGCCGAAATGGGGGTAAGGGTCTACTGTGTGGACACTAATACTGAAAAGGTAGAGGCACTTAGGAGAGGGGTCATCCCTATCTATGAGCCAGGTTTGGAGGAGCTAGTACTAAAGAATACCGAGGAAGGACGCCTCTCTTTTCATACCTCATTGCCGGAGGTAATCAATCAGGTAGAGATGCTCTTTATAGCCGTGGGGACACCTACTGGCGAAGAGGGACAGGCCGACCTAAAGTATGTCTATGAGGTGGCTAGAGAGATAGGAGCTACTGCCAATAGGCACCTACTTGTAGTCACCAAGAGCACCGTGCCAGTGGGGACTACCGATAGGGTGGAGGCGATTATCCGTGAGGGTTATAAGGTGAGGGGGCTAGAAGAGCTGCCGCTTGATATGGCGAATAACCCAGAGTTCCTGAAGGAGGGAGCCGCCATTAAGGACTTTATGAGCCCCGACCGTGTAGTCGTTGGTTACAAGAGTGCTTATGCCGAGGAGCTGATGGGTAAGCTTTATCGCCCTTTCTTACTTAATAACTACCGTGTGATAGGGATGGATATTCGATCGTCCGAGCTCACCAAGTATGCTTCCAATGCTATGCTCGCTACGCGTATTAGTTTTATGAACGAGCTAGCCAATCTCGCCGAAGCGCTTGGCGCAGATATTTCTTTGGTAAGAGAGGGCATGGGGTCGGACAAACGCATAGGTAAGGCATTCCTCTACCCCGGCTGCGGCTATGGTGGTTCGTGTTTTCCTAAGGATGTACAGGCACTCGCGAGTACAGGGAGGGAGCATGGTGTGACGATGACTATTATAGAAGGGGTGCATAGAGCCAACGAACGTCAGAAGCTCCGCCCTTTCGATAAGCTCAAGGCGTATCTCGGAGACCTTAAGGGTAGGAAGATAGCTATATGGGGGCTAGCCTTCAAGCCCGAAACAGACGACATGCGACAGGCACCAGCAATAGAAGTGATTGCCCACCTCGTATTGGAGGGCGCAGAGGTATATGCCTTCGACCCTATTGCTATGGAAAATGCCGAACGTATCCTCCCTCAATCGGTGAAGTATGGCACTAATATCTATGATGTGGTAGAGGGCGCTGATGCGGTAGTATTGCTCACGGAGTGGAAACAGTTTAGGCTCCCCAATTGGTCTAAAGTAAAGGAACTAATGAGGGGTAATCTCGTGGTGGATGGTAGGAATATCTACCAGCCTTCAGAGCTAGAGGCTTTAGGATTTAGGTATACAGGTATTGGACGTAAGTGATATGAGGGAGATTGTTACACTGCTCGCTATAGTGCTCTTATTTGGTAGCTGTACCGATAAACATAGTGTGAAGGACCTTACTGGGGCGTGGAGTGTACAGGAAGCAAGTGGGTTTGGCATCAATAATCCTGAGGCTATTATTGCCATTGACCCCGAGGAGCGTCTGGCTTATGGTACATTAGGCTGCACTCCTTTCTCTGTATCTATTGATGTGGAGCCTGGTAAGCTTACTCTGGGAGAGATACTTACCCCTTTCGTTGTGTGCGATAGGGTGGAGGAGGAGTTGGTCATCAAGAATTCTCTGAATCGAGTTAAAGGTTTTGAGATCTCAAGTGACGGTACTCAGCTATCGCTCCTTACTGATGACGGCACCGTAGCGGTACGGCTCACGAGGGTCTCTAGCGAACTCTCTACTCCGCCAATCATCCAACCTGAGGCTGTGGAGTTAGAGCTCCCTTTTGTGGAGCCCCTGCCCGTTGATAGCCTAGCTGGTACATGGGAGGTGGTACGTATCGGGAATACCAATTATTGCAACAACCAGAGCACCCTCCCTTATGTCATCTTCGACATGACCAAGAAGGAGGTACTGGGGCACCTTGGGTGCAATGACTTTGGTGCCCAATTTGAGCTACGTGCACCCAACCTTATCCGATTCAAGGATATTTTCTCTACTAGGCAACTCTGCGAAGATATGAGCAAAGAGATTGCGATGTCCTTTGCTCTAAAGCAGGTAAACCACTACGGCGTATTGGAGAATGGCTTGGTGTGGTTGCTCAGAGAGGATGATACTCGGATCCTGTTGCTGCGCCGTAAAGAATAGCATCACCACTGAGCAGTAGGCGATGGTGCTCGGAGATTAGATAGTCCATAGCTTGCCGGACGAGCTCTTCGGAAAAGGAAAGGGCCGTTGCCACTTCTCCGATAGTTGTAGTTTGGTGCTCATGCAGATACTCTTCTACCTGGTCTATCTTACGATGTGATAGACCGGGTGGTTGTTTTTTTAGGCAGAGGTCGCAATACCCGCAGGGCAGAGGGTCGGGTTCGTCGAAGTAGCCAACTAAGTGCTTGGCTCGGCAGTCTGCCTGAGTAGCCATGTACTCTATCATGGCATCCACCCGCTTACGCGCCATTTGGTAACGGCTTCGATAAATACCGGCAGGAATCCTGAGGCGTTTAGCTGGGATGCGTTGCCTGAGATAGCAGATGTAGTTGCTCCTTTTCCCAGGGATGTAGTCAATAACATGCCAACGGCGTAGGTTCGTTAGTACTTGTACCAGTCCCTCTCGCCGCAATCCCAGAGCATTGCATATCTGCTGCTCGTCTATAAAAGCATACTCGGTGAATAGCCCTGGATACTTACGCATCAGGTACTCCAGCACATCATCGTAGACCTCCTCTTGGTCTGTGAATAGGGTATATAGGCTATTCCTATCGGTAGTAATCATAAGCCTACTCGCCATCTCGTGGTCTTCGAGGTACTCCATATAGCCCGAGAGTTGTAAGATAGATAGCGAAGCCGTTACCACGTGGCTTGGTACTCTGTAGCGCTTGCAGAAGTCGAAGAGGTCAAACTCATAGAGCGCACCCTCTCCACTCTCCTCGCCCAATTGGAAATAGGTGCCCAGAGTATCATAGACCTGTAGTACTACCTCCTCTGGCGGAAATGCTCGCTCTAGCATCCCGTACAGAAGCCTCTCGTCTTCCGACGGGGTATAAAGTACCACGGCAAAGGCGCGTTTATTGTCTCGTCCAGCTCGCCCCGCTTCTTGGTAGTAAAACTCAGGGGCAGGAGGTGCCATCGGATGGATAACGATGCGCACATCCTCCTTATTAATACCCATACCAAAAGCGTTCGTGCAGACCATTATTCGGGTTTGCCCAGCTTGCCAAGCATTCTGTTTCTGTGCCTTGACTTCCGTAGGCAGACCCGCATGGAAGTAGTCGCTACTCATGCCGAACTCCCTCAGGAGATCCGATATCTGCTTTGTCTTCTTGCGGCTTCGGACATACACCAGTGCGCTACCCTCCACATTCCCTAGGATGTGGACGAGTTCGCGTGGCTTATCGTAGGTCTCCCGTACTACGTAGGAGAGGTTTTTACGAGCAAAACTCTTCTTGAATAGCTTGCTTCCCTCCCTAAACTCCAAGCGCATCTGTATATCCTCCACTACCTGCGAGGTTGCAGTGGCAGTAAGTGCAAGGAGGGGCACCTCGGGGATACGGTGTCTGAACTCGCTTATCCTGAGGTAGTCTGGACGGAAGTCGTAACCCCATTGGCTAATACAGTGGGCTTCGTCTACCACCACAAAGGAGATATCCAATGAGCCAATACGATTGAGGAATAATTGGTTGGAGAGACGCTCCGGCGATACGTAGAGGATCTTATAATACCCATACGTACAATTGTCCATGATAGCTAGCATCTCGCCACGTCGTAGTCCACTGTGTAGGTAGCCAGCCCTAATATTGTGCTTTCTGAGGTTATCTACTTGGTCTTTCATTAGCGCCACAAGGGGCGATATCACTATCGTTACTCCCTCACAGAGCATAGCAGGAACCTGAAATGTCATGGACTTGCCTCCACCCGTTGGCATCAGTGCCAGTGTATCGTGCCCCTCTAGGATACTCCCAATCACCTCCGCCTGCATAGGTCGGAAGTGCTCATAGCCCCAGTACTCCTTTAGTACCTCCTCGGGTGTGGCGTTACTTGTTCGTAGGGGTCTCATATCCCTCTCTCCCCTCTATGTGGATATCTTGGATATTGAGCTGGATACCGTGCTTTCCTTGGCGGTAAAACTCCTCTACCGTGTAGAGGATATCAAAGGGCTTACCCTTGGCGATTAGTGGAAGAAGCTCCGCTTGGTTGTATGCCACAGCTTGGTAGATAGGCATCTCATTGGGCTTAGAAACCATTAGCCGGAGGTGGCTTTTCTTGTACCCCATCAGTCGTGGAGGGGTAACGCTCACCACGCCATTGGTGCACAGTAGTGGCTTCTCATTGCCCGGACCGAATGGTGCCATACGCTTAATCTGTCGCCTTAGCGTAGCCGAGATATCCTGCAGCTCTAGTTGCAAGTCTATCTCATGCTTCGGCATCAAGTCCTCTATGGTCAGCTCTCGGTCTGCCATCTCGGTAGAGTTTTTGATGAACTGGTGTAGGTGCTTCTTCTGAATCGTTAGCCCTGCTGCGTAGGGGTGCCCACCGAAGTTCTCGAGTATCTCCTTGCTTCCCTCCAATAGCTTGTGGATATCATAGCCCATCACACTTCGTGCCGAGCCATTGACCATATCCCCTTGTGTATCGGTGAGTACTATAGTCGGTCTATTGTACTTCTCCGAAAGTCGGGATGCTACGATACCTATCACGCCATTGTGCCACGAAGGGTCATACACAATGATAATCTTGCGATCTTGCATATCGGTGAAGCTCTCCACAATCTCATTGGCCTCCTGAGTGATAGAGTGGTCTATGAGTCGACGTTGATTATTGTACTCATCTATGTGGTGGCTCATCTCCTTCGCCTCCTTAGCATCACGCGTGAGTAGAAGGTCTACCGACTCTCTACCACTCTGCACACGACCAGAGGCATTGATGCGAGGACCAATCTTAAAGATAATGTCGGTCATATCCAGCTGCTTGCTCCCTAGTCCACTCACATTGATAATCCCCTTGAGCCCCACCGATGGGCGGTGGTTGAGCTGCTTGAGTCCAAAGTAGGCTAGGGTTCTATTCTCCCCCTCCAGAGGTACAAGATCTGCCGCTATACTTACTGCCACAAGGTCGAGCATCCCCTCCAGTACCCTAGAATCGCTGCCATTATTGTGCCCAAAGGCTTGAAGGAGCTTGTAGCCTACGCCACAGCCCGAGAGCTCTTTGAAAGGATAGGGTGAGCCAGGGAGTTTAGGATTAAGGTTAGCAACGGCTTCCGGCAGATCGCTATCTGGCACATGGTGGTCGCAGATGATAAAGTCTATCCCTAGGCTCTTGGCATAAGCCACCATATCATTCGCCTTTATGCCACAGTCGAGTGCGATAAAGAGGGTAAAGCCTTCTTTGTGCGCAAATTCTATAGCCTGCTTGGATATTCCGCTGCCCTCCTCGTAGCGATCAGGGATATAGTAGTCAATAGAGGCTGTGATGTATCGGAAGTACATGTATACGAGTGTTACGGCAGTGATACCGTCTACATCGTAGTCACCATATATTAGGATTTTCTCCTTATTGCCAATAGCCCTATTCAGCCTCGATACCGCCTTGTCCATATCCGGCATGAGGAATGGGTCGTGAAGGTCTTTGAGCGAAGGTTTTAGGTAGCGACTCAGAGCTTCGGAGTCTCTTACCCCTCGCTTCATAATCATTTCTGCCACTTGCGGCAATAGCTTAGCCTGAACTGCCAAATCCTTTGCCAGTCCCCTTTCATCCTCACTTAGAGGGTTGTATTTCCAATCAAGACCCATATCACACAAAGGTACACTTTTTTGCCGACACCGCATATATACAGAGCTGCATTGCGTGGGGGGTGAGAGTGGATAAGGGGGAGGGAGGAAACCTTATTTGCGTAGCCAATGATGCAAACATGCATTATACAGGTCTCCACCCTGTGCCTATTTAACACTGCCCCCTCTTGGGTCAATTGTCATACACCTATATCCCCCTTGATTGTCGTCCCTAATGCGTTGCATGTGGCTCGCCTGACTATGAATATTTATCTCTAGGAATAAATAAAATTATTCCTAGAGATAAATATTTTTATTTGTACAGAAAAATAAATTTATTCCTAGGAATAAATTTACCTACTTGCGCTAGTCGCAACGGGCGCTCGCCTGAGAGCGTTTTATTCGTCTTACAGACCGGAGTTTTCTGCTAAAGTAACGTACTCCGAGCCATACCCCTGTGCCACTCAATACCGTACCACCGAGTAGTAGAATCCAGATGAGCGCCTTTCGCACTGTATCATTATTGGAGAGGATGCCCCCCATCTTGAAGTTGTGGAGCTTAGGGAATATCCATCTCTCGCCTCGTGTGCTGAGGTTGGAGACCCTTATACCAGCGGTCTTGGGGTTAATGTATACGAGGTGTTGGTCTTCGTCCTGAAGTGTCACCTTGTAGGCAGGGAGATTCTGTTGTTTGCCTCTCCTAGAGTAGTTGGCATCGTACTTATCGATTACCTCTAGGGTGAAAGGACTATCAGTATGGCTGGATACATATTCCATAACCTCCTCTTCCGTAATATGGAGTGGCAGAGCTTGCCCACCCTCTATCATCAGTGGCTTCCTCTCGTCACTAAAGGCTACATCGTAGATATTTTTAGTTCCGAAGCGGGAGACCTCAATCTGCTTGATGCCTTCGGGGAAGGTGGTGAGGAGCAAATCCAAATCGCTCTTCAGAAGGCTGTCTACCACCACATCGGGCTGAGTGTAGAGCGCACCTATCAGGTCGGGATTAGCCTCTTTGCGCTTCAGCCCCTCGGGGAGATTGCCAAACGAAAGCGCCCCGGAGAGGAGGAAGGTAAAGGCGAAGAAACCGAAGAAAAAGCCTGCTATATGATGCCACTTTAGGCACTTGCTCTTGGTATAGGGTGAGGCAAACTTGTGCCTCTTGCGCCATACCTTGAGGTACATAGCACATCCGATGATGATACCTAGTAAGCACATGAGCGCTCCTATGCCAGCTATCCACTCTATGGCATGAATCCATGTGTCTCGGTGTTGTCTCAACTGCCATATATAGAGGTAATGAGGAATAGGTCCGAGGTATGCCCAAAAGCGCTCCATGCGTGTAGTGGACTGGAGTAGAGCGCCACTCTGGCTGGAGTAATGGAGAATAGTGCCTGCCTCGTCTGCGAGGTCGAAGCGGTAGATAGGTAAATCTTTCCGAAAGTGAGGGAGTGGTACGAAAGTCTCCAAGTGGTCAAGTACTCTTTCACTCTTGATTTCGGGGTACCATACTTTTGCCTTTTCTCTGGCTTCCTCTAGGGTAGTGTGCCCATCTATCTCCACTAGCGTTTTGGCATCGAGGAGCAAAGGATCACCCTCCTCGCTCCAGATACGGAACGAGGGGTGTCCATTGCTTACAGCCAAGGTCAATGAAGATACCTGACCTGGAAGCCTAGTGATGGAGTCTGTAATCTCGGCAGGCAAAGAGGTCATGTGGGGTAGCTCTTTATCGCCCACACGTGGATAATGCTGGTAGAGCATAACCATACCGCTGAGAAACCACATGAGCACGAATGCTGATAGTAGGGTGCCAAGGAATCGGTGCAACTCTAGCACCCACTTCCATATTAGTCGAGTTATCTTCATAAGGATAAATGTATTCTATTAATTGGGGGGTATTACCAAATCTTGTAATTGAGCATGAGCTTCACGCTACGAGGCTCAGCAGGGATAAGCTGAGTCCCCAATGCTTGTGCGTAGTATCTCTTGTCCAGTACATTATTCATCATAAGACCGATGGATAGACCTGTATCTGCTACGGTATATCTCGCACCGAGATTGAGTAGGAAGTAGGGGTCGAACGAGAGATTGGAACCGAAGTCACGGTACATCTTACCTGTGTAGGTGGTGCTGTAATTGAGGTTTAAGCCACTTAGAGCACCCTTTACAAAGGCGTAGCTACCATAACTAAAGAATGTGTGCTGCGGAATGTGGTTGAGGAGGTTGCCTTTGTCGGCTCCCTTCAAGCCCAATTCATTCTGTGCTACCTCTCCATATCTGGAGTGGTTATAGCCATAGCCAGCCGATAGAGATAGGTTGTGAAGCGGTGAGTAGGTGACTTCGGCTTCTACACCGGAAGATAATACAGAGCCACACTGTGCGGTAACAGATTTCTGTATCTCCTTACCTTTCTCATCTGTGCCTGGAACATAGCCGATGGTGCGTACGAGATTCTTCTGGAGGATATGGTAACCTGAGAGGCGACCCTCGAAGTTCTCATTGATTGTGAAGCTGGTACCTAGCTCTGCTTGATAACCTGTGGTGGGGTCAAAGATAGACTTTGAGAAGTCGGCAGTCTGCTGGTCGATAATCTTACCTTCCTTATTGATGTAAATTACCTTAGGGTTTGGCGTGCGAGAGCGACGGTCGGGGAGGAAGAAGTTAGCATAACTACCATACAGTGTGACGTCCTTGATAGGTTCGTATACCAAGCCAAAGCGATAGGTAAGAGCATTGTAAGTGAGGTTGTCTGCCACTTCTCCTCCCTTATACTCAGGCTTTCTATCCACAACCTCCAAGCCCTTGAAGTGACGGATAGAGTAGTTGTTGTAGCGTAGTGCTACGAAGGCTTTGAGTGTCTCGGTGAATTCCAGCATGTCTTGCATGAAGACGCCAATCACTTGTGTGTGAAACTTGGCGGCAGTACTGAGGCGTTGGTAGATAGGTCCGGCACTCTGTGGGTCGTACACATTGATGGGTGTATTTACGCCAGGACCGTAGACGTCATGGTCTCCGAAGGTATTGGGGCTATAGGGCTTATCCGATACGTTGTACCCCTGGAAGGAGTGGCGATCAAGGAAGGTATAGGATGCCCCTACCATAAATTTATTCTTGATGCTGCCTAGATTGAATCGTCCGTTGAGGTCGATATGGTTTTGGAAGGTCTTCGCCACGTGCTGAAAGCGGAGTGGGAAGTCGAGGACGATATGATCGAGATCGATATACTTTTTCTTGCCCTTCGAGGTATAGGAGTACTGGTATATAGGTTCGTCGCTAGTAGGATAGGAGAGGGACTCGGTAGAAAAGTAGTCTATGATGTCGTGGCTATACATCATCTTATTGGATAGTTTCCAGCCCTCTGCTATGTACCAGTTGTAGCGGAGATAGGCATTCCAGCCCTTATTCCACATGAAGTCGGTAGGGTTGTTGTACCGCCAAGTAGGGTTGAGCCCTCTGAGCATATCTCCCTTTTTGTATATCTCCTTACCTGTAGGCTCGTAGGTGATATCGCCAGGCATGGTGCGGGGCAGTCCGGCTTCGGTACCATAGAAATCGTGTACGTAGCTTAGCCTGAGGTCTAGGATGTGCTTTGCCGCTAGCTGAAAGGTGGTATTATTATAGAGCGAGAACCTGCGGTCTCCTGTGTGTCTCCACCTATCGCCCCATTCACGATTGACATTGAATAGGGTATTGATACCCTCGGTTACCTTGCCCCCAATGGTGCCCGCAATCTGGTGGGTATTCCACGATCCCGTAGCGAGTAAGAGCTCTAGTAGGGGTTCGTTCTTTGCCGCCTTTCGTACGATATTGATAGAACCACCTACAGAGGAGTGCCCACCGAGTACTGAAGAGGGACCTTTTACCACCTCGATGGACTCTACCATAGAGAGGTCGGGGAGTGGGAATGAGTTCCAGGTGGTACGCTCATCGCGCATGCCATCGACTTCGATAGGGGAGTAGTCGAATCCGCGTACACTCACTTGCTGGAAGGCACCGTAGGTGGTACGTGTATTGACACTAGGAGCGAAGCGTGTAGCTTCTTGGAAGTTGAAAATGCCTCTTAGCTTGAGTGGCTCTAGCCTGATATTGGAAATCGTTACGGGGATGTCCTTTAGTGCCACATCGAGTTTGCTCATCTTGGGTCGCCTATTGCCAGTTATGACTAAGGTGTTGAGCTTGTAGGTATTGCCCGAGATACTATCCGTATCAGAGCTCAGCACGCTCACTGGTTGCTGGTCGGCAAACCCCTTTTGTGGCGTTGCAAGAAAAGATAATGCACCCATAATGAGTGCGAATGCAGAGTGTTGTCTCATCTAATAATCAATATGTTAATGAATAATCGCTATTTATCCAACGTCTGTTCATCCTGCATAAAAGACCGTAGAGGCACAAGTAGGGAGGGTGGGATTTGGGGAAACTGAAATGGCTACTATACCGCTTACCGTATGTGCATGCGTCCTTTGTATGATGATAAATGCTGTTAAGCAATGCAAAGATAATAAGAAAACGGGAGTCCTTGTGCCACATGTGCCTACAATTGTTGGAGGGCGATGAGACAGTGACGGGTGAAGTAGGCGTTGCGGTAGGAGATAGGTCGGAGGGCGCGGAACTGTGCTTGGGTGAAGGAGGTAATGCTTGTGGTGAGTGCGCCTAGCGAGGGATAGTGCTCGAGGGGTAGATAGGTCATGGTACAGAAGGTGGAGTGGCTCCTGACTTGGGGCAGAGAATTAGGTGCTACTCGCTCGATGGTGCTTAAGATAATAGCGAGGTCAAACTCAGCATTGTGCATCACAATCGTGGTTTGAGGCAATAGGTCTGCGAGGAAGTACTCTACCAGCTGAGCTTCTGTTATGCCATGCCGCCTTAGGTCTTGCTCTGATAGACCATGCACCTCTTGTGCCTCCTGGCTGCCACTGTATGATTGGTACACTCGGTGTGTGCGTTTGCGGATGAGCTGGTATGCCTCATCTAGAAGCAGCCAAGTAGCCTCAACGATCAGGTCTTCGGCTCCACGTATCGTGCTTAGCCCTGTGGTCTGTAGGTCGAGAACCATCCACCTTGCCTTTGCTCCGGTGGGCGCATGGGGGATTGGGGGTACTACGATTGCTGCCTGCCTAGTCTGAGGGACTGCCTTATAGGTCTCTGTGGGTTTTGGTTTGAACTTTCGGGAGCTGGACTGGCGCAGTAAGAGGAAGAGGATATAAAGAGCTACCACCCCCAGCACTATCATCATGACGATGTTAGGTGCTAGGGGCGGTAGCTCATTTATAATGTATAGCATAATGCTACATATTGGGAGAGCTTTTAGTAAGCGCGTGCGAAGAGCACTCTGCGGGCTGAAGGCTTGCCGCTATACATGCAGGTGCCTGGCGTGGTATCGCCATCGGAAGGGATACAACGGATAGTTGCCTTGGTCTCTTCTTTTATGGCAGCCTCTGTCTCGGGGGTACCGTCCCAATGGGCGAGGATAAATCCGCCCTTCTCATCTAGTACTCTCTTGAACTCGTCGTAGGTGTCTACGATGGTGGTATGCTCGGCACGGTAGTCGAGTGCTTTCTGTAGGATGTTCTTCTGGATATCCTCGAGCAGCTGTGCCACATACTCTACGATGCCATCAAGCTCCTTAGTCTCCTTGGTGAGCGTATCTCTTCGGCTCACCTCTATAGTGCCATTCTCTAAGTCGCGACCACCCATAGCGAGGCGTACGGGTACACCCTTTAGCTCGTATTCAGCGAACTTCCAGCCTGGCTTCTTATTATCGGAGTCGTCGAGCTTTACGGAGACACCCTTTGCCTTGAGTCCATCCACGATTGGCTTGAGGGCTACACGAAGCTCCTCTAGCTGCTCCATAGACTTGTAGATAGGTACGATGACCACTTGGATAGGGGCTAACTTAGGAGGAAGTACTAGACCATTATCGTCGGAGTGGCTCATGATGAGGGCACCCATCAGACGGGTAGAAACACCCCAAGAGGTTGCCCATACGAGCTCTTCCTCGCCCTCCTTATTGGTGAAGGTAACACCGAAGGCCTTGGCAAAGTTCTGCCCCAAGAAGTGGGAAGTACCACTCTGTAGCGCCTTGCCGTCTTGCATCAGCGCCTCGATAGTATAGGTATCAATAGCGCCCGCAAAGCGTTCGGTCTCGCTCTTGTGTCCCACTATTACAGGCATAGCCATATACTGCTCTGCGAAGTCGCGGTATACTCCGATCATTCGCTCGGTCTCCTCACGCGCCTCTTCGCGTGTAGCGTGGGCGGTGTGTCCCTCTTGCCATAGGAATTCTGCCGTGCGGAGGAATAGGCGGGTGCGCATCTCCCAGCGGACAACATTAGCCCACTGATTGCATAGGATAGGGAGGTCTCTCCAAGACTGTATCCACCCCTTATAGGTATTCCAGATAATAGTCTCAGAAGTAGGGCGTACGATGAGTTCCTCCTCCAGCTTAGCCGCAGGGTCAACAACCACACCCGAACCATCGGGGTTATTCTTCAGGCGGTAGTGGGTCACCACTGCGCACTCCTTAGCAAAACCCTCTACGTGGTCTGCCTCCCTAGAGAGGAACGACTTCGGGATAAATAGCGGGAAGTAGGCATTGACATGTCCTGTCTCCTTAAACATGCCATCCAGTACCGCTTGCATCTTCTCCCATATCGCATAACCATAAGGCTTAATCACCATACAGCCACGTACCTCACTATTCTCAGCGAGGTCTGCCTTTACCACTAGCTCGTTATACCACTTAGAGTAGTCTTCGCTACGAGGTGTGAGGGCATCAGTCTTCTTTGCCATATTATCTATCTATATCGTCTAAAGTATTTTAATGCACAAAGATACCAAATACTCAGATATCAGGAGGGGTATACAATCCCAATTATCCCATTGTAATTGCGGTATTAAAGGTCGTCCTCTATGGAAGCGCTCTTGGCGTAAGCGCTAGGCTTGGCTTCGAAGAAGTCGGTTTTGATGAGATTGGAGTTGCTATACTGTGATACCCAATTCATACTTGCGGGCTCCTCCTCATGCCCTGGGAAAATTACGCCTAAGCCAAGGTTGGAGCTGCGAAGATTGGCTAGATACATGATGTAGTCGCTGACCATCTGAGTGGTGAGCCCTTCAATGTCGTCGCCGATGACGTATTTCCCCCAAGCGATCTCCTGCAGCGCTCCTTCCCTTATCATCTCTACGAACTCCGCTTCGCGCTCTGGGGTGAATAGCTCTGGGTGTTCGTTCTTAAGCTCGAGTATAATGGAGCGGAAGAGCCAAAGGTGGGTGTTCTCATCCCTATTGATATAGCGGATCTCCTGCACGGAGCCTGGCATCTTGCCCATACGCCCTAGGTTGTAGAAGAACATAAACCCAGAGTAGAAGTAAACCCCCTCCAAGATATAGTTAGCCACCATAGTACGGACTAGCTGTTCGGGCGTCTTGTGCAGCTGGAAGTCATTGTATATATCGCCAATGAACTTATTTCTCTTCAGGAGATGCTCATCGTCTCGCCATTGGTATAGGATAGACGTGCGCTCTTCAGGTGAACAGATGGAGTCTAGCATATAGCTGTAGCTCTGTGAGTGTACCGCCTCCTGAAAGGCCTGAATAGTAAGGCATAGATTTACCTCGTTGGCCGTAATATACTCTCCTACGTTGGGGAGGTTGGCCGTCTGTATACTATCTAGGAAGATCAGAAATGAGAGAATCTTGTCGTAGGCTGTCTTCTCGGCGTTGCTCAGGATACGGTAGTCTTTTACATCCTGCCCTAGGTTAATCTCCTCGGGAATCCAGAAGTTATTCATCGCTGTACGATACCAGTTGGATACCCAACTATACTTAATGTTGTTGAAGTCATTAAGGTTGGTGGTATTGCCATTGATCATCCTACGTTTCGATAGGTCTATATCGCCATGCTCATTGAAGAGCGCTTTCTTTTTTAGTTCCATGGGGAATGATTTGTATTTGATTGCGTAATACTTATGCAGAGCAAGTCTCGCACGCCTCTACTTCGAGTGCCAGACTGCGGATATAATAGAGTGTCTTTACCCCTTGGTGCCAAGCTCTGAGATAAAGGTCTCGTATGCCACCAAAGGTGATGTCTTGGGTAATATAGAGGTTGACACTTTGTGCCTGATCTAGATGACGCTGCCGTACTCCCGCTGCATCTACCACCCAATTTTGGTCTATCAGATGCGCCGTCTTATAGAGCCAATAGGTTTCGTCGGAGAGGTCGGGCGCCACACGCGGTACTATCGAGCCCTTCTTCTCCTCTAGGAAGAAGCGATTCATGATAGGATCAGTGCCCGCTGTCGTACCTGCAATGATTGAGGTCGAACTCGTTGGGGCTATAGCAAGTAGATAAGCGTTGCGCATACCCAGTTCAGCCACCTGTGCGGCTAGCTTTTGCCAACGCTCACTCGTGTAGTCGCGCTTCGTGAAGTATTCCCCCGTCTGCCAGTCACTCCCCTCGAAGCGAGCGTACTTCCCCTTCTCGGCAGCAAGGAGAGACGAAGCCTCGATAGCGTAGTAATTGATACGCTCATAGAGCTTATCCATAAAGTCGAGGTGCTCTTGGCTCTCCCAAGCGATGCCTCGCTTTGCAAGTAGGTGATGATATCCACTACTCCCCAAGCCGATAGGGCGCATCTTATGATTGGTTATCTCGGCATACGGAATGGGGTAGAAGTTGAGATCAATCACATTGTCTAGCGCACGCACAATGGTGTGCACCGTATCTCTCAGCTCTGTAGAGCTATCTGTGTCGATATTGCCCAGTACGAGCGAAGCCAGATTACATACCACGAAGTCGCCTGCGATAGTCTTCTCTACCACCACCTCTTCGCCATCCTCTAGCACCACTGTCTGTTGCTTCAGTCGGATTTCGCTCTGTGTTTGGGCAATCTCGGTACATAGGTTGGAGCAATAGATAACACCGCAATGACCGTTGGGGTTCATACGGTTCACCGTATCTCTATTGAAGATAAATGGTGTTCCAGTCTCCACCGCACTCTTTATGATAAGGCGGAGCATATCTTTGATGGCAATAGGGCGCTTGGCGAGCCGATTGTCTTGCAGACACTCTTGGTAACGTCGTGTCCACTCCTCTCCCCAGTAGTCCTCAAGGGCATACCCCTTTACGCTCAAGACTTCGTGCGGACAGAGCATGTGCCACGTGCCATTGGGGTCTGCTTCAAGCTGCTGCCAAAAGAAGTCGGGAACGCATACCCCAGGGAATACATCGTGCGCCTTCATGCGGTCGTCACCGTTATTGGTCCTGATCTGGAGGAATTCCGGCATATCACGATGCCATATATCTAGGTACAGTGCTACTGAGCCTTGTCGTACGCCCAATTGATCTACCGCAATAGCTGTATCGTTAGCCAGCTTCACCCATTTGAGTACGCCGCCAGCCACGCCCTTAAATCCGCGAATATCGCTTCCCACAGCACGCACCTTGCCAAGGTAAATACCCATACCGCCACCATACTTAGAGACCTGGGCAAAGTTGTCTATCGTACGGTAGATACCGATGAGGTTGTCCGGCATCACATCTATAAAACAACTCGAGAGCTGACTAAGAGGCTTGCGCGCATTACTCATCGTAGGCGTCGCCATAGTCACCTTTAGCTGCGAGAGGATATCGTAGATCTTGCTAGCCCATTGTACCTTGTTCTGCTCAGGTATGGCAAGGTGCATAGCGATACCCATAAACATCTCCTGAGGGCTCTCCAGTACTACGTGGTTGCCAGAGTGTATAAGGTAGCGTTTGGCTATTAGGTGCAGACTACTATAGGTAAGTAGATTATTGCGGCGGTTATCCATGATAGCTGCCAGATCATCTACTTCTTCCTTGGAATAGTGCTCCAAGATATACCGACCGTAAAGCCCCTCTTCGGTGAGGAACTTTATCTTGTCGTAAAAGGTGGAGATATGATATTTCGCCTCCACTTTCTCTAGTCCTTTGCGCAGCTCCAAGCCCAGCAGTCGAGCGGCAACGAACTCCCAATTGGGCGCCTCTCTAGTAATGAGTTCTACGGCAGCCTTGATAAGCATCTGCAAAGGGTCTGCCCCCTCCTTATGAAAGGCATAAAACTTGGCGTAGAGCAGGTCTAGCGCATAGGCCGCTCCTGTGTATTGCTCCTGAAGTTCCTTAAGAAGGGAGATTATCTCCTCATCTACAATGTACTTTCGGAATAGATTAATCACTTCGCGTGCTTCGCTATGCTTTGTCCTGTAGAGGATATAGGCTTTAGCCACCTTGTAGTAACCATTCGCCATTAGGCACGTTTCCACGATGTCTTGCACCGTCTCCACTTCAATAGCATCCGGGGTGCCAATCTCGGCGAGGATACTTTCGCATAAAGCGTTTAATTGGGAGTTGGTAATCCTTGTCTCTGTAGCCCTGAAAGCTCTGCTCAGGGCGTTCTTAATCTTAGCTACAGAGAACGTTTCAGCTTGCTTATTTCGTTTGATTATCTTCATCGGTCAGAAAAAGGGGATACATTCTACTTTATCCACAAAGGTACAGTAAACTTCTCTTTTTAGCTACTATTACTCCAAATAAAATTTCATAAATGTAAAAGTATGACACCTCCATTGTAGCACCCAAGGAGAATAACTTCATGGTATGGAAGGATAGAGACTACCGCCTTTAATCTCTATCCTTACTTCCTTTTCCGAGGGCTTCGATAGTGCCTCATACAGTCAACTGCTTCACTTCACCACCCTTCTCGAGCGTGTAGGAAACTATGTTGTCACCTGTGGTACGTATGCTCCCTTTCACATCGATAAGGTTTACCGAACCGCCCTCCTTGATACTTAGGGCATACGCAGGGAGTTGGACAATGACCCCCTTCACTAGCGAATTGCCAATAGAGCCATGGTTGACAATATCTTTCTCCACGGTAAGTGTGCCAATAGGCTTACTAATCTGGACGCCTACCGAGCCTTGACCAAAGGTCTCGATACTCTGGAAATGTATTTCGTCTACAGTGCCATCGTACTGATTGTAGCCTCTAGCACCCTCTCCATAGGTTTGGATAGGTGCATTTACGGTGTAGCTCTTTACGCTTCCAAAAATAATTTCAGCTTACTCATATATCTCTTTTCTTTTAACTTCAAAAAACATATAGTTGTTCTCATAAAAGTAAAGAAAGTAATAAAGCTCACCTAATAGAGATCATCGTATCTGAATGAATCTCTATTAGGCGAGCACTACTTTTGTCTCGCCTGAGCAACGAAATTTATTCCTAGGAATAAATTTATTTATCTGTACAAATAAAAATATTTATTCCTAGGAATAAATTTCGCTGATATAGGGT
>NZ_JADRGN010000015.1:0-45591 GCF_018206105.1 Porphyromonas levii | reverse complement strand
CGAGCCGCAGAGCTTGCGTCCTATAGGCTTCATTAGCAAGCTATAGGAGGCGCTCAGTATTTTATTGAGAGGGTCGTGTCCTAGTGTCCATATTTAATAAGTGTCGTTCAGATGCATTTTACTTTTTGTATAATGTTGATTATGGGTAACTTTGCAATCGTTTCCCTTTGAGAATAGCCCATAAAACCTACACTATTGTAGGTTTCGAGAGACTATCTACACTATCGGTGAGGGATAATTTGAGTTTTGTATTACTACTAGATAAGCGTTGGTTCGTGATATGATAAAGACTAACAACAGGTGGATAGTTATTCTTGCCCATACTCTATTGGCAATCGTGATGATGCAGGCGTGTCGTCTCCTTTTTTACTTTTTCAATAAGGGCTTTTTCAAAGAGATTAGCGCCGATCAGCTATTCAACCTTATGCAAGGGGGGTATACCCTTGATATGGTGGTCATTGGTTATGGTTTTCTCCTCTACTATGTATTGAGGCTTGTTGGTGGACTATTGCCTCTTAAGGTAGAGATGAGCCGATGGTTCAAGGCGCTTCAAGATCTTACTTACTTTGTCCCCTTTACGGTAGTATTATTCCTTAATATCTCTGATATTGGTTACTTCCCTTTTGTCTTGAGAAGGGTTAATATGGAGGTGTTTTCGGAGTTCGAGGGAAAGAGCTATGTGGGTCTTTACAAGGACTTTATTATTGAGCACTGGCCGCTCTCGCTCTCATTCGTTATATTGCTGCTACTTGGTATATTGGGTTATCGATTGATTCGCTTCCAAAGGACTGAAAAGATGGCTCTTCCGATTTGGCTAAATATACCACTATCTATGGCTCTGATCGTCTTTATCTTCTTCAGCATGCGTGGGCGCTGGGACTTTGAGGGTACACCCGTTGCACTCGATAAGGTAGTCAGTCGGATGAGTAGTCAGGATCAATATCCTATCCTATTGAATACACCAATTGCGCTACTAAAAGGTACAGAAGCACGGCATGAATATGATTTTTATACCGATGAGGAGTTACCTCATATCTTCACCCCATACTACCAAGCTACACCTCTGTCTGAGAATGATTCCCTCTTTGGCTCTATGCGAGGGCGGAATGTGATGGTCATCATCATGGAGAGTATGGCGAGCGAGTACATTGGCTTTCTCAATCAAGGGGTAGAGGGGCATACAAGTAGGACTCCTTTTCTTGACAGCTTGCTTCCTCATACCCTATATGCTCGTTATGGTTTTGCCTCTGGCAAACGGTCGGTAGAGTCTTTCCCCTCTATATTTGTTTCACTTCCCTCTTTCGGTGGTACATTCAACGATAAAGATTGGGAAATGTCCAATTATCAGCACTTCAATAGCTTCGATACAGGACTTCCATTGGCTCTAAAGCGTGAGGGTTATACCCTTAAGTTTTACCATGGAGATAGTGAAGGCGCTATGGGATTTTTCCCATTTCTCCAAAAGCTTGGGGTAGACCAACAGTATACAGGAGACGACTATCTGGCTCAGCATCCCAATAGCAAAGGGGATATGTACAGTGAGTGGGGTATTCATGACTTGCCCTTCGAATTAGCAATGGCTAGTGATATGGATAATCTGAAGGAACCTTTTGGCGCCTTTTTCTTCTCTCTCTCTAATCACTATCCTTTCAAAGTGCCGAAGCAATTTAATGATCAATTTAAGGGCGGTTCTCTGCCAATACATAAGACAGCGGAGTATGCCGACTATGCCTTATGCCAATTCTTCGACAAAATTAAGGATGCTCCGTGGTTTCAAAATACGCTCTTTGTACTTACAGCGGATCATACCAACCAGACTGATCTCCCTGCCTATGACAATTTGGCAGGGCACGCAGCTGTTCCAATTGCTTTCTATGATCCTCAAGGTAAGCTGAAGAGTGAAATCAATGAGTACGTGGTGCAGCACGCCGATATCCTGCCTACGCTCCTCTATCTAACTGGGAACACTGAGCCAGTCCTGAGCTATGGTAATAATGTATTTGATAGGTCGGTAGAACACTTTGCGCTCAACTACTTTGGGGGGCAATACTTGCTCTTTACTAAAGATGCAACTATTGCAATGACCACAGCGAGTAATATAACAGCGACAAGCCCAGTGAAGCACCTGCAGACGGATGTAACGATTGAGCCTTCAGAAAAGACGGTAGAGCACTATTCTAATCTACTTCGTGCTATTGTCCAAGATTATAACCATAGGATATTCTCTACCTCATTTTCTGTGAAAGATGTTTTGCCAAAGGGAAAGGAGAGGTAGTCAATTCTCTTTTCGTATATACAATAAATAGTGTTACCTTTGTGGAGTAAGTTGTGGTGATGCTCGGAGATAGCCTATCTCAAGAGCATAAAAGGGAATCTAGTGGAAGTCTAGAGCAGTGCCCGCTACTGTGAGCTTCGTATCGCGTTTGGGGTAATCTACATAA
This sequence comes from Porphyromonas levii, assembly GCF_018206105.1. NCBI lineage: Bacteria > Pseudomonadati > Bacteroidota > Bacteroidia > Bacteroidales > Porphyromonadaceae > Porphyromonas > Porphyromonas levii. The sequence goes on along the minus strand of NZ_JADRGN010000015.1, from coordinate 43,150 downwards.
TGGTGTCACTGTCTGGTAACAGATGGGAAGGCGTCTCCAAATAGGAGCAAGTCAGGAAACCTGCCATTGCTATTTATTTGTACTCTCGGGGGCAAGAGTGCGTAATGTTGCATCCTCTTCGATTTTATGAAGAATAGCTTGTTGAGACCTATTTGGGTCGTTTGGACTTTGGTGCTGTCTTCGTGTCTCGCCACAGCTCAGGTCACTGTGCGTGGTCGGGTGAGTGACAAGGATGGGAAGGCTTTACAGGGAACCTTTATAAAAGTAGATGGTACTATTCGTGGCGTTGCTGATGCTGCGGGTGAGTATGCTATTGAGCTAACCAAGGGGCAATATAAGTTATCCGCCTACTTATTGGGGTTTGGAGAAAAGCAGCTAGTAGTAAGGGTGGGGGATAAGCCGATTAGGCAAGACTTTGTCCTGGAAGAGGACTACAAACTACTCCGAGAGGTCGTTGTCAGTGCTCCTACCTATAAGGAGGTAATGCAGAATAGTTCGTTCTCTGCCACGAGTATAGATGTCCATCCTCTTGTGGCATCGGTGAGCAATCTCAATAAGTTGGTCAACCAATCCTCAGGCGTAGTGATACGAGAAGAGGGTGGTGTAGGTTCGGACTTTGACCTCGCTATCACAGGGCTTAGTGGCAATGCCATTAGGTATTTCGTGAATGGCGTTCCGCTGTCTTCGCTTGGGAGTGGTGTGACGCTAGCGAATATCCCTATCAACCTTGTGGAACGCATGGAAATATATAAAGGGGTGGTGCCTCCTGAACTTGGGTTAGATGCCTTGGGTGGGGCGGTGAATATCGTGACAAAGAGTAGTCATGCAAATTATCTTGATGTCTCTGCAGAAGCAGGCTCATTCCACACATACGGAGCCGATGTGAACGGTCAGTATCAGCTCAATAGGAGTGGTCTCACCCTTAGGGGCATTATGAGTGTAAAGTCCTCCAAGAATGACTACTTAATGCGTGGCGTAGAGGTGTGGAATGAAGCTGCTTATGAGTATCAGTTGGGGGATTATCGTCGCTTTCACGATGGCTATAGATCTCTTTTCTCCCAACTTGAACTAGGTTTTACGGGTCGTACATGGGCAGACGAAGCTTTTGTAGGTATCTCATATACTAGTAGTGCTAGTGAGCTACAGACAGGATTTAGCCAAAACCTAGTGATAGGGCAGGCACACAGAGATCGTAGTGCTCTGAGGTTTTCAGGGAGGTATAGCAAGAGAGACCTATTTGTAGATGGGCTCTCCCTAAATCTATTCGCATCTCATACCAATGACCATATCTTATACACCGATACCGCTTATAGGCGTTATGCTTGGGATGGTAGTTATGTAGAGACGAATTATAGTGAGCTGATGCGGCGAGGGAAGATGATTCGGGCTACTGAACGCCCTACTGATGTACTACGTGCTAATATCGCCTATCAATGGTCACGAACAGGGACGGTCTCTTTCAACTATACGCTTACAGCGAATAAGAATAAGCGAACGGATCGCCTCGATGCCACCTTTATCCCTTCGGAAGATTATTTGGCAAGGCATATCTTGGGTGTTTCGTATGGGCAATATCTGTGGGATGATCGTATCAATACTACTCTATTCCTTAAAGATTATATCTTCCATGCAGAGGTAGAGCAGTCAGATTATTATTGGATTACGGGTGCCAATGAGGTGGAGCGTAAAGCTACAAAGAATCACCTAGGATATGGACTAGGCGTGAGAGCTACGTTATTCCCCGAGCTATCCCTTAAGGGGTCGTATGAAAGAGCGGTTAGGCTCCCATCTGCCAGGGAGTATATGGGTAACGGAGCCAATATCTATCCTAATCTACTCCTCCGACCAGAGCAGGCTAACAACTTCAATCTGGAGGTCTATGGGGCTTGGCGCTTTCAACCAGAGCATAAGTTATCCTATAAGGGCAACTTCTTTGTCCGTGATGTGCAGGACTATATCCACAGAGTGGTTTCGAGTGATACCGAGAGTAAGTATGAGAATGTAGGGGTTGCGCGTGTGATAGGAGGTGAGGCTGAGGTCGGTTACACCTATCAGCACTTATTAGACTTTTCTATGAATGCAACCTATATTGATGAGCGCAATAGATCTAAGACCAAACCCAATGGTCAGCTAGATATTACGTATGATAATAGGATTCCGAATAAGCCCTTTTTCTATACCAATGCTCTAGCAGCAGTAACGATGATGGAGCCCTTTGGGCTTAAGCATAGTTCGCTAAGGATAGATGGCTCTCTCTCATATACACACTGGTTCTACCTTACTTGGGCGGCTTTTGGTTTAGCAGAGTCAAAAGCCCTAGTGCCAAATCAGTGGAATACCAATGTGGGAGCCACCCTATCTTTGGCCGACAACCGATACTCCCTATCATTGCAGTGCAATAACCTCTTTGATAGAATCAATTACGATAACTATATGCTTCAGAAACCCGGGCGAGCCCTATTCTGTAAGTTAAAAGTATTTATTAACTAATTAATAACAATGAAGATGAAACGACTACCTATCTTTTCAGTGTTCTTAGCTCTGTTACTCGTCTTTGCTACAGGTTGCGATGACAGTAATAAGCCTAACCCTAAACCAACTCCTAAACCAACCCCAGAGGTTACTGGTATGGAGTATGACGTATGGATTGCCCTTGATGAGGGAACCTCTTCCGCTGCAAAGCAAGATGCTCATGCCGTGAGAAGGGTTGCCAGCCTTGAGACTGGGGAGTATGATATCAAAGGCAAGGGTGTTGAAACCTTAAGTTCAGAGATGACTCCTAATGCTATCTACCATGATGGCTACTATTATAGTGTATCACGTAAAGGGGACTTCGGTAAATACAAAATTACTGATGCTGACGTGAAGGTGGTGAAGAGGTTCCCACTTAAAGAGGTGCTAGACCGCCGCTTCTCTCACGTTTGGCTCGATACCAATACGCTTGTTCTCTTTGGCTCAGCTGGAGAGAAGCATGTTGTGAATTGGGTCAAGATCAACACCAATGATATGAAGGTGGTAGAGAAAGGTATCCTAGATCTGCCTGCACCAAAAAAGGGTGAACAATTCAATTCATCAGGTCTTGCTGGCTATCGTAAAAGTGACAATGTTATCTTGTATACATACGTTTACGATATAAATAAGAAGAAGGCGATGGATGCGAAGGCGAGAAAGGATTTTAATCTCTCTGTTATCGACGCCAAGACGATGAAGGTCGTAAGTACTAGTACCGAGACTCGTGCAGAGATGCCTGCATCAACTTCTTTTGGTGAAACGAGACAGAGCAAGGCTTTCTTTGATCAGCAGGGCAATTATTACCTAGCGTGTAATTCTGTCAATGCGGGCTCTAAGTCTACAACTCAGCAACATGGCTATATTCTTAGAGTTAAGGCGGGTGAAAAGGAGTTCGACAAGAGCTTCATCATTACGCTTAATGACAATAGCAAGATTGTGACGCTTCGTGAGCTTATGCCTAATGTTGCGCTAGCCTATCTCCAAAATCCACTCTATGCTACTGGAAAAGATGTCTGGAGTAGTAAGGATAATCCTTTCGTATTCTTCTGGTCAGTAATCAATCTTTCAACTGGAGCACAGACTCATCTAAAGGATATCCCATTTAGCACTGGTGGTAATTATGTAGAGCTAGCGGCTGTCTTTGAGGACTATGCTATCCTCGGAGCAAATACCAAGACGCAAACACAGTTTTATAAGTACGACTTCAAGAGCGGTAATATCACTCCTGGAGCTAAACTAAAGGAAGGATATTACGCTGACCGTATTGTCCCAATCAAGAAGTAAATCATGAAGGTCTGGTCTGGAGTACATAAGTGGTTGGGGGCATTGCTCGCTCCTATGATGTTTGTATGGTTCCTATCAGGGCTTGGTATGCTTTTCCTCGCTTTCCCAAAGCTGGGGGATCAGGACATAGTACACCGTGATACTATAGGTGGTGTACTGCCTAGTCTGCAACAGATACTGGCACAGGTGCCAGAAGGGGAGGAGCTAAAGCACCTTGAGCTTACGACACACTCAGGAGTACCTATTATCCAAGTAACTACAGACCAGCAGTCTTTACTATTTGTAGCTGACACCCTCTTCGCCCCTGTGGCGGAGAGCGGTGTTAGCTATTCTTATATCCAAGAGCAGGCAGGGCGGTGGAGTTCTTACCCAATCAAGTCGATAGATGAACTTTACCAATTGGATCCTTGGATTCCGTATAGTTCGCTTAAGGAGCATTTCCCTATCTACCGTATTAAGTATGATGATCCAGAGAAGAGCTACCTATACCTTTCTTCACAGACGGGAGAGGCACTTCAATATTGCACTCGGAAGGGAAGAATAGAGGGAGCCCTCAGTACAATTCCTCACATGCTTTACTTTTGGCAACTCCGTCAGAATAGAGATATCTGGCTCGCTGTGGTTACTATACTCTCTGGTTTATGTGCCATCATGTGCTTAGCAGGGATAGTTGTTGGTATCCGATATTATAGGTTCTCATGGAAGAGAAAGGGAAGATTGCAAAGTCCATACAAGAAGGGAAGCTATAGGCTTCATCATATCTCTGGTATGCTCTTTGGTTTCTTCGCAATGATGTTCGCCCTTAGTGGGCTACTTTCTATGCAGGATCTGCCTAGTTGGTTGGTAAAGGAGCACAATCCAAAACTAAAGAGCACTTTACGGAAAAGCGATAAAGTAGACTTCTCGAGCTTTGTGCTCGACTATCGCGAGCTCCTGAAGCTAGGCGAAGTGAAGGATATAGCGTTTGAGCAGTTCGGTACTCAACCCTATTACACGGTTACTTACCGTGATACTGTAGCTAAGTTTGATGCCACGAGTCCTTCTATAGAGCCGCTTTATCTTACAGAGAAAGTGGTGCTAAAACGGCTTAGTAGGCATATTGATAGTCCTATGAGTATAGAATTGCTGGAGACGTACGACAATTACTACGTCAGTAATATAGAGAGCGCCACCCTGCCAGTATACAAGGTGGTGGCTAGTGACCCCGATAAGAGTCATATCTATGTTACACCTACAGAGGCAAGTGTGCGGTACTTCAATACGAATAGTAGAGTGAAGAAGTGGATTTATCCTGCATTTCATAGCCTTCGAGTCAAGTACTTCGCTGAGCATCCAGTGCTTAGAAAGGGGCTGATTACTCTTGTCTGTATAGGAGGGCTAGTGCTCTCCGTTACAGGGATGATTATTGGAATACGCTTTTGGGGTAGACTTCTTCGGAAGAGTAAGATTAAAGCCAAAAAGTGATTACCTTTGTAGGTCGCAAAACTGTATTAGAGATTTGATAATTAGATAATATATGGGTAACAAAGGGAAAATATACATTGCAGGTATAGGTCCTGGCAGAGCTGATGAGATTACACCTGCTGTGCAGAGGGTATTAGGAGAGTCGGATGCCGTTGTGGGTTATGACTTCTACTTCCAATTTGTATTAAAATTTCTCAAGGAGGGAGCGGAGTGTATCGATAGCGGTATGCGCCAAGAACGTGCACGTGCTGAGCTTGCATTTGAGCAGGCAGAGCAAGGTAAGGTGACTTGCGTAATTAGTTCGGGCGATGCTGGTATCTATGGTATGGCTCCATTAATGTATGAGATGCGTGAGGAGCGCAGCAGCGACATTGAACTAGAAGTATTACCAGGCATTTCGGCATTCCAAGAGGCAGCCTCTATCCTTGGCGCACCTATTGGGCATGACTTCTGCATTATCTCTCTCTCCGATCTTATGACCCCATGGGCTACCATAGAGCGTAGAGTGGTGGCAGCAGCCGATGCAGACTTTGTTACAGCTATTTACAATCCGAAGAGCCATAAGAGGTTTTGGCAGCTAGAGCGAGTAAGAGAGCTATTCCTTAAGAGTAGAAGCGCAGATACTCCAGTCGGTATCGTGCGACAAGCAGGGCGAGAAGATCAGAGTGTAATAGTGACGACCCTTGGTGAAATGGATATTGAGGTGGTCGATATGTTTACTGTTGTGCTCATAGGTAATAGCCAGACCTATCTTTCGGGTGATACTATGATTACGCCTCGCGGTTACTATAGAGAGAAGCACGAGGGTAAGGAAAAGATAGGGCAGCAGATTATGATGCAGAGCTTTAGGACTATCTCTTTATTGCTCAAGCAACCTGATGTACCTTTGGATCATAAGTGGGCACTACTACACGCTATCCATACCACTGCCGACTTCGATATGGAGCAAATCTTCTATAGCGATGCCGATGCTGTGGCAAAGCTCCATGAACGGTTCAAGAAGGGAGAGATAAAAACCATTATCACTGACGTTACAATGGTAGTCTCTGGTATTCGCAAGGGAGCTCTCGAAAGATTAGGTATCGAGGCTAAGTGTTATCTCCACGATCCCCGTATTGCCGATATGGCTGAGCAATTGGGTATTACTCGCACTCAGGCAGGGGTAAGACTAGCGGTAGAGGAACACCCCGATGCGCTCTTTGCTTTTGGCAATGCGCCAACAGCGCTTATGGAACTAGCACACCTTATTCGCAGGGGCAAGGCTACGCCAAGTGGCATTGTGGCAGCTCCAGTTGGCTTTGTGAATGTCTGCGAGTCTAAACAAATGATTAAGCCCTTCAAGAAGATCCCCAAGCTGATAATAGAAGGGCGCAAGGGGGGTAGTAATCTTGCGGCTACGCTTGTCAATGCTATCCTGACCTATGACGACGCAGCAGCTCTTAAGCCCGGTAGAGACGTATGAAGATAATTCTTATTGGTACCGATGATAATAGAGAGCGGTATTGGCCACCCGAACTATTAGAGCTGATCAAACAGAGTTATTACTTCTCTGGTGGTAAACGACATCACGAATTGATTAAGCCTTACTTACCGGAGAAGTATGAATGGATAGACGTTGTCCCTCCTGTACCAGAGGTAGTTCGGAGTTATGAAGGCAAAGATCAGGTTGTGGTCATTGCCTCATGCGATCCTATATTCCATGGGATAGGGCAGAGGATAATGGCGGTGTTCCCCGAAGCAGAGATTGCTCTATTCCCTTACTTCAATTCGCTTCAAATGTTAGCGCACAAGGCACTCCTACCATATCAGGAAATGCATGTCGTCTCCCTAACGGGTAGACCTTGGTTGGCTTTCGATGAAGCATTAATCCAAGAGGAGAAGATGATTGGTATCCTCACCGATAATAGGATGCACACCCCACGTACTATTGCTAGCCGTATGCTGGAGTATGGGTATGATAATTATGATGTCTATGTCGGTGAACTCCTAGGCAATAAAAAGCAAGAGCGAGTCACGAAACTTACAGTAGCTGAGGTCGCAGAGCGAGACTTTGAGTACCCCAATAATCTGATTCTCACAAGACAAGTACAGCGTAAACGATTGTTTGGAATACCAGATAAGCTATTTACACATCTGGATGGGCGGGAACGTATGATTACCAAGATGCCTATCCGTCTTCACACTCTCTCTATGCTTGAGCTCTATGGCAAGAGAATACTATGGGATGTGGGGTCATGTACGGGCTCTGTTTCGGTAGAAGCGAAGCTACAATTTCCTCATCTGGAAGTAGTCGCTTTCGAGATTAGACCAGAGGGAGAGGGGTTACTAACAGAGAATGCTCGTAAGTTTGGAGCCCCTGGCATCGTATTCGGTGGAAGGGACTTCTTGGAGGCAGATCTGGCAACACTCCCAGCCCCTGATGCCGTATTCATAGGTGGGCATGGGGGTAAGATGGTAGAGATAATGGAGAGAATTTGGCAGGTATTGGCAGATGACGGCGTGGTGGTATTCAATTCAGTGAGTGACGATAGCTACCGTCAATTCTGCGATGCTGTGGAGCGAGTAGGGGGTAAGATAGAGGAGGAGACAAGGCTCGCGGTTGACCAGTTCAATCCTATTAGAGTAATGAAAGCAAGGAAATAGTCATGGATAAGAGAGGAATAGCGATAGTTACGCTATCGGAAGAGGCAAGGGAATTAGCACAACTACTAAAGAGGGAGCTCCAAGAGGCAGATCTTTATAGTACTAAGGAGCAAGAGGGTTTCACATACCTAGAGAATCTCCAGACTGGTAGTGGGGAATTAATGGCACGCTATCAGTTGATTATCTACTTCTCAGCCATGGGAATTTGTGTGCGGAGTATTGCTCCCTACTTAGTGAATAAGTATTCAGACCCTGCAGTACTCTGTATTGATACCACGGGAAAGTACGTTATTTCTGTGGTATCGGGACACGTAGGGGGTGCCAATGACTGGTCCAAGAGGGTCGCAGCTATTATTGGTGCCGAACCAATCATCACTACTCAGAGTGATAGACTAGAGTTATGGGCACTCGATACTTTAGGGAAGTCTCACGATTGGAAGAACGAGCCAGTAGGGGCATCACTCAATGATATCATTGCGCTCTTTGTACATAAAGAGCCCACAGCTTTATTGTTGGATATTCGAACCAAAGGAACCGCTTGGCTAGAGCGTTCGAAGCCCGATCATGTGGATATCTATTGGAATATATCTGATATAGATTGGTCCAAATACAAGCTCTTCATTGCTGTTACCTACATCGAGTATAAAGATATACCTATTCCACAGCTCTATTACCGACCTCAGGTACTGCACTTGGGTATTGGGTGTCGTAAGGATGCCATCCCAACTGGTGTCGCAGAGCATATCTTAGAGGAGATACGGAGATTCGGCTATTCGACTAAGTCTATAGCTGGAGTACATAGTATTGAGCTAAAGAAGGATGAAGCACTTATTGCCGATGTGGCTAGTAAACTAGGTGTGAAGCGTAGTTTCTACTCTTCGGAGCGCTTAGCAGAGATAGAGGTGCCTAATCCTTCTGCAAAGGTGGAGCAGGTAACCTCAAGTGCAAGTGTATCAGAGGCGTCTGCCTTATATGCTTCAGGCGGAACGCTCTTAGTAGAGAAGCAGAAAGGAGCACTAGTTCAGGGGAGTGACTTTACCTTTGCGCTTGCTATGGAGCCTGTAGGTACTAAAGGTGGTCACATTGAAATCGTGGGCGCTGGACCAGGAGATCCCGAACTGGTATCGGTGCGAGGTAAGCAATTCTTGCAACGAGCCGACCTTATCCTATATGCCGGTAGCCTAGTGCCTATCGAGCTGACATATTACGCCAAGGAGGGAGCTACCGTCCGTAGTTCTGCTGATATGGCTCTCGAGGAGCAGTTCGAGCTGATGAAGGAGTTTTACGATAGGAATTGTCTTGTCGTACGCCTACACACTGGTGATCCTGCTATCTTTGGCGCTATCCAGGAGCAGATGGCTCTATTCGATGAAGCAGGTATGAGCTATCACATTACGCCAGGTATCTCTTCGTTTCAGGCAGCTGCTGCAGAGCTGCAATCGCAGTTTACGATTCCGGAGAAAGTACAGACGATTATCCTCACAAGAGGTGAGGGGCGCACACCTATGCCCGATCGAGAGCAGCTGCATAAGCTTGCAGCATCGCAAAGTACTATGTGTATCTTCCTCAGTGCCTCAATAGCCGAGAAGGTACAGGAGGAGCTATTGGTGCACTATCCTCCTACAACGCCAGTAGCTGTATGCTACAAGCTGACATGGAAGGATCAGAAGATATGGCGTGGTGAGCTACAACATTTGGCGCAGATTGTAAGGGAGAATAAGCTTACACTGACCACCCTCATTGTGGTAGGTGAGGCTATTGATAACCGCAAGGGATTATCAAAGCTCTACGCCGACGAATTTAAGCATCTATTTAGGAAATAACCATGCAGCATCCAGTACAGATTGTATCTTTGGGTAGTGGGGCTCCAGATAATATTACCCTTAGAGCATATAGGGCTCTAGACGAGGCTGAGGTCATTATCGCACCAGGGAGAGCTGCCCTAATAGCTATATCTAGCCTAGAGCATGCAGAACGAATTGTAGAGAAGACAGTACTCAAAACTTGCCCAATGAATAGGGATAGGAATGAGACTATGGCTCTCTACCGTAGTATTGCAGAGGAGATTTCGGCACTGGTCACAGAGGGAAAGAAAGTCGCATTGGTTACCATAGGGGATGCCGGTATCTACTCTACAGCTCAGTATGTGTGTGATGAACTAGATGTCCCCTACACCATAGTTCCAGGTGTGCCGTCTTTTGTGGCGGCAGCAGCGAGTGCAAATAGTAGCTTGGTGCGCCAGGGAGATAATCTTACAGTCCTTAGCGAAATCGGTAGTGCCGATGATATTAAGGCACCACTCCAGAGGGGAGAGGCAATAGTGGTGATGAAACTCTCTGCACATCAGGAGCTAGTGAAAGAGATAATTCAGAAGGGGCAATACCCTTTTATCTATGCGGAGAAATTAGGTATTCCTGACGAAGAGTGGTCTACTCAAGATTACACTACGTTCTCCAATAGGGAGTGCCCCTACTTATCATTAATCATTATTAAGCCCAAAAGGATATGAAGAGAATTGTCACACCCCTATTTCTATTATTGATTTTCCTGCTCGCTAGTTGTAGCGGTGAAGATAATAGCACCGAGCAGAGTAGCTTGGTGCAGGATGAAAGTATCAAGTATGCCGAAGGACTCTCAATAGAGCATGGAGAGGGGTTTACTTTGGTAGATATTTCTGACCCATCTAAGCAGGAGACACAGACATATCACTATGCCTTAGTCCCTAGGGGGACCGCTCCTGAAGGCATCCCTGCCGATTACGAGGTGATAGAGACCCCTGTAAGGCGATTGATTGTAATGACGACATTGCAGCTGTCCAACTTTATCAAGCTCGATGCCGTAGATAGAGTAGTGGGTATGCCAAGTACTCGTTTCTTATTCAATCCTACGATGAAGGCTCAGTTGGAGTCTGGAGCGACAAGGAGAATAGGGATTGAGGGGAACTTCGATACCGAACTGATCATGGCACTACAGCCTGATATTATTTTGGTATCTCCATTTAAGAGGGGAGGGTATGACGTCCTCAAGAACCTCAATATTCCTCTAGTGACTTTCTTAGGCTATAAGGAGACCACTCCACTAGGACAAGCGGAGTGGCTTAAGTTTACCGCACTCTTGCTGGGGATAGAGGATCAGGCAAATGAGAAGTTCGCACAGATTGAGACTAAGTACAACGAATTCAAAGCGCTCGTTACAGACAAGGTACAACGCCCCAAAGTACTCAGCGGTGAACTCCATGGCGGCAATTGGTATGTAGTGGGAGGGGAGAGCTACCTAGCCCACCAGTTTGAGGATGCAGGAGGGGACTACTTTATGAAGGACAACGAGGAATCAGGAGGTTTCTATGTAGACTTTGAGACTGTGTATTCCCAAGCTGCCGACTCTGATTATTGGAGAATAACGAATAGCTATCCTGGTACCTTTAGCTACGAAGTGTTGAAGCAAACCGATGCAAGGTATGCCGACTTTAAGGCGTTTAAGGATAGGAAGGTTATCTATTGTAATCTTAATGAACGTCCATTCTATGAGCTCTCTCCTGTAGAGCCTGAGAATGTATTGGCAGACCTTATCAAGATATTCCACCCAGAGTTACTTCCAAGTCATAAGCCAGTATTTTACGAACTCCTCACGCTTGAGCGATGAATAAGAGACAAGCTATCCTTTTTGCTATTACTCTATTCTCTATAGCCCTTTTTCTGATTCTAAATCTCGCACTAGGTACGATATCGATTCCCTTTACCGAGGTGGTCAGTATTTTATTGGGCAATGGAGGAGAGGAGCAAGAGATATGGCGCAATATCATCTGGAAGAGCCGCTTCCCTCAGACAGTTACCGCTCTAGTCGCTGGAGCTGGCTTATCTATAAGTGGTTTGCAGATGCAGACGGTTTTCCGAAACCCGCTTGCAGGTCCTTCGGAACTAGGTATTAGCTCGGGTGCTAGCTTGGGTGTGGCTACGTTGATATTACTATCCGGAAGTATTAGTCAGAAAGCACTGTCCCGTATGGGCTTAATGGGCGAAATCGCTGTTACTGTTGCGGCAATCATTGGCGCCATGGCAGTGATGGCGATTATTATGGTCATTTCTCAGAAAGTGCGTGGTAATGTAGTACTCCTTATCATGGGTGTGATGATTGGTTATATCGCCAATGCTATTATCGGAGTGCTCAAGTTCTTCAGTAATGACGAAGATGTACGAAGCTATGTGATATGGGGTTTGGGCAGCTTCGCCAAAGTGAGCGGAGATCAAGTGACCACCTTCGTGGTACTAATGCTCATCCTGATGCCCCTCTCTTTCCTATTGATAAAGACGCTCAACCTGATGCTCCTGGGTGAAAACTATGCGCGTAACCTTGGACTCAATTACCGTAGAGCTCGGCTGGTTGTTATCTTTTGCTCTTGTATACTTACAGCCATTGTTACCGCTTATTGTGGTCCCATTGTTTTCCTTGGGCTAGCGGTGCCACATCTTTGTCGTACCCTTTATACGACTTCCAATCATATTATATTGATGCCTGCCGTTACACTAGTGGGTGCTGCCTTGGCTCTCTTGTGTAACTTAATAGCTCGGATGCCAGGCTTTGAGGGTGCTCTGCCAATCAACTCGGTGACAGCACTTATCGGTGCACCAATAGTTATCTCTGTACTTTTCGATAAACGTAGAGCCGAACTAACCTAATGGATAGAAAGCAAAATATAGAGCTTAGAGATCTCTCTATCGGGTACAAGTTGCGCAGAGGTATCAAGGTTGTAGCTAGTGGCTTGGATGCAATTGTGCAATCAGGAGAATTAACTTGTCTACTTGGGTCTAATGGCGTGGGGAAATCTACCTTGCTACGTACCATCTCTGCATTCCAGCCCAAGTTGGGTGGAGAAATCATTGTGAAGGGGCAAGAGGTTGAAGACTACAAGGAGCGAGAGCTATCCAAGGTGATTGCGGTAGTACTTACAGAGCGTTTCGCTGATAACAATATGACCACCTATGAGCTTATCTCTATGGGACGTAGTCCCTATACAGGCTTTTGGGGAAGACTAGATGATGAGGATAAGACCGCTGTAGAGCGGGCTATAGACCTAGTGCGTATTGAGCATTTGAGATACCGCATGCTTCACTCTCTCAGCGATGGTGAGCGGCAAAAGGCTATGATTGCCAAGGCGCTGGCTCAGGATACGCCTATTATTATATTGGACGAACCCACTGCTTTCCTCGACTTCCCTTCCAAGGTGGATATGATGCAGCTCCTCCATAGACTTTCAAGAGAGACGGGCAAGACCATATTCCTATCGACCCACGATTTGGAGCTCGCTCTACAAGTATCGGATAAGATATGGTTGATGGATGACGATAAGAAACTCCACATAGGCACTCCTGAAGATCTCGCCCTTAGTGGTGAGCTGAGCCGTTTTTTCCAGCAAAAAGAGATAATTTTTGATGAGGCCACAGGGCTATTCAGGATAGAGAATGGCTATAAGAGGGAGATTAAGGTACTTGGGCATGGGCACCTATTTGCCATGGTACGTAAGGCGTTACTCCGCAATCGCATCCTCGCCAATAGAAGTGCTGAGAGCAAGGAATATATAGATACGAGAGAGGGAAAGATTGTACTCTATCGTTCTGATAAGGCTATGGGTGTTGAGCTCCAATCTATAGAGCAGATGCTAAACGAAGTCGTATGAATCCATTAATCATAGGAGGAACAACTGAAGGGCGCATAGCTGTGGAGGTGTGTGAAGAGGCTGGAAAGCCCTTTTACTACTCTACTAAGGGAAGTTCGCAGGTGGTTAAGCTGCACAATGGATTGTCACTAACTGGCGGAATGGATGAGCAAGAAATGCTCTCCTTTTGTCGAGATAATGAGATAGGACTGATCATTGATGCCGCCCATCCATTTGCCTCCGTGGTTCACGCGAATATCGGTAAGGTTGGAAAGGCACTTGGACTGCCTATTATTCGCTTAGAGCGAAAGTTCCCAGAGGTGCCTGAGGAGGCGATAAAGGTCGCATCCTTTGAAGAGGCGTTACAGTTATTGCACCAATTGAGCGTGGATAAGATGCTTGCACTCACTGGGGTGAATAGCATCTCTAAGCTTGAGAGCTATTGGCTACAGCACGATACCTACTTCCGAGTAATGCCTATCCCTGATACCGAGAAGGTATTATCTAAAAGTAAACTACCAAAGGATAAAATAATTTACTATAACTCCACTCAGCCCGATGAAGAGCTTTTCCAAGAGCTACAACCTGATCTCATCCTACTGAAGGAGAGTGGTACCACTAGCGGATTTGAGGACAAAGTGGCTGCGGCACTTGCTTTGGGAATTAAAGTGGTGGTTATTGCGAGACCCCCATTGGGCTACCAAGAGAGTAGCTCAGTGACAGGAAAGGTGGGGCTTAGGAGAGCTATCGAACAGCTCTTACCTAGCTTCTTCCCCCTGCGAATAGGTTTTACTACTGGGACTACGGCAACGGCAGCTACGATAGCGGCGTTACAATCTCTTCTGGATAGCGAAGAGATAAAGGAGGTGGAGGTAGAACTGCCTATTGGTGAGGTTATTCCATTCCCAATACAGCGTGTCGTATTGCACGAAAGTTCCGCTACCGCTGTGGCAATTAAATACTCTGGCGATGATCCCGATGTAACCAATGGCGCAGAGATACACGCTACCGTTAGCCTGAGCACAGAGCATACAGGCGTTAGATTTCTCCAAGGAGAAGGAGTAGGCAAGGTGACTCTGCCAGGAATAGGCTTGCCTATCGGTGATCCAGCTATTAATAGGGTGCCAAGGCAGATGATGACTAACGCAGTAGGTCAGTTGGTGGATCTAGAGCAAGTAGGCGTAGATATTACGATAGTTGTACCTACAGGGCAAGAGCTTGGTGCTCAGACCTTCAATCCTCGGCTTGGTATCATAGACGGTATTTCTATCTTGGGTACTACGGGTGTTGTACGCCCTTATTCATTGGATACCTGGGTCGCTTCCATAGGAAGGGAGATGGAAGTAAGCAAGGCTGTAGGAGTAGAGCATTTGGTACTCAATTCTGGAGGGAGAAGTGAGCGTTTCCTTAAGGCTCGTTTTCCAGAGCTTCCGTCCAATGCCTTTGTACAGTATGGTAATTTTATCGGCAAGAGTCTAACTATGGCAAAGGAGCTAGACTTCCCGAAGATAAGCCTTGGTATCATGCTAGGTAAAGCTGTTAAGCTGGCGAATGGCGAGCTAGATACCCATAGTAAGAAGGTCACCATGGATATTGATTTTATACGTTCACTAGTGCAGAAAAGCGGTGCCTCCGATGAAATATTGGTGCAAGTAGGGCAGATTACTATGGCGCGCGAATTGTGGGATGTACTACCCGACCGCTCTTCTTCTTTTTACCAAATGGTTATTCAGCTATGCTTTGATGTTTGCCAACCATTGGTGCCAGAGAGTGAACTAGAGATATTACTTATTGACGATCAAGGACAATTTATTACAAAAGATATATGAGACACTCCTCCTTTATGATAGCTGCACCGACTTCGGAAAGCGGCAAGAGTACGATGACCATAGGTATCCTTAGGGCACTGCACAAGAGAAGTATACAAGTTCAACCATATAAGTGTGGTCCCGACTACATTGATCCTAAGCTCCATGAAGTAGCATCACAGCAGACTTCGATCAACTTAGATCTCTTTATGAATAGTGAGGAGGTGGTGAAGGAGTCTTTCGCTCGCTATGATGCCCCTGCGCAGGTCTCTGTGGTCGAAGGAGTAATGGGGTTATTTGATGGTTATAATAGAGACAATGGTAGTTCGGCACATCTTGCACGCACGCTTGGTCTGCCGATTGTGCTAGTGGTAACGCCTAAGTCTATGGCTTATAGTGTAGCACCTCTTCTTTATGGTATCAAGCACTTCCAGCCAGAGCTCAATATTGTGGGGGTACTATTCAATAAGGTGAATTCTGAAACGCACTTTAAATATTTGCTGCAAGCCTGCGAAGATGCTGGCGTACAATGTATTGGTAGAATTCCTACTGATAAGCAGCTGGAACTACCAAGTCGATACCTCGGACTAGAGACTGAAGATGCTTCTAAACTAGAGCGATACGCCGAACAAGCGGCTCGACTGATAGAGGAGAATATTTCATTAGATACGTTGTTGTCACTTACTGAAAAAGAGCCTTCGGTAGCACCAGAGCCAATGCCTAAGTTGTCTGCCCTAAATATTGCTGTGGCAAAGGACGAAGCCTTTACTTTTATTTACCCTGAGAATATAAAGATACTGGAGCAATTCGGGACTATTACCTACTTTAGTCCTATGCGTGATAGTCACTTACCAGAAAGCGATTTCGTCTATTTCCCTGGTGGATATCCCGAATTGTATCTCCGAGAACTATCGGCAAATAGTAGCATGCTGAAGAGTGTCCAATCCTATGCTGAGTCTGGTAAACCTATGCTCGCTGAGGGTGGGGGAATGCTCTACCTAGGGCGAGGGCTTACCGATTCCTCCAATAATCGATACCCTCTTGTAGGGCTATTGGCACAAGAAGCGACTATGCAGAGCCCTAAGCTTTCATTGGGATATCGGCAATTTACTCTTGACGATGTTCAGGTAAAGGGTCATGAATTCCACTATTCTAGATTGGAGCATCCTATACCTAGTATCGTGCAACAACACAGTGCTCACAATGTAGAGGTTCCTACTTCTCTCGTAAGGTACAATAACTGCTTTGCCACTTATACTCATCTCCGCTTTACCAATGCGCTGATTGGGTGGCTATTAAATGCTTAAGACTGCCCCATTATTATTACTGTTCATGTTTTATAGTATTTGCACCTGTTGCTACTAGCGCAAGCATTGAAATTTATTCCTAGGAATAAATAAATTTATCTCTAGGAATAAAAATATTTATTTGTACAGAAAAATAAATTTATTCCTAGAGATAAATTTGACTGATATGGCTAATTCATTTGACGCCTCAGTAGACTAGGGGTAATAGGAGCATATTGCACAAGCAACTCTCTTACTAATATGTTTGCTAATAGGCTGAGACTTTGCACGGAAGCATGATACAAGGCGCCGAGACTGAGGGCGAGAGGAGCGTACTTTGGTACGTAATACAGCCCGAATGCCGAACCGTAGGTCGCCCACAGGCAAAGCAATGCTGTAGTTCGCTTAGGTGTAACAGTCTCAATAGACGTACATTTCGGAAGTTATCTATATCGATAGAAAATAAAAAAGATACCGAGCAATCACAAGGTTGCTCGGTATCTTTGTTGATAGAGACTCTCAGTATTTTACTGTGGAGTATCGTTACTTCTTTGAAAGTTCTGCGATAGCCTCTTTGAGGTGCTCTAGATAAATGTCATTGATTTCTTTGTAGTCACCAAGACCCTTCATGTGAGCTTCTACAGTCCAACCCTTCTTCTCTAGCTGTACTTTCCAGCTCTGCTCATCGTCCTTAGCTTCCTTATCGTAATCACCCGCCATATCGTTATTGGCGTGGTCACCAACGATGGTCATAAGAGGCTGAAGGTGAATCATCTTGCCAGGAATAGTATTCTCAATCTTATCAAGCTCCTTGCTAAGGTAATCAAATAGGCGCTCTGGGAAATCTACAGTAGCTACATAAATATGGTCGTGACCATATTCTTTCTTCGCATATTCACGCATTGCTGTTTCAATGTCAATGTATCTCTGATTAGCATCTCTATGAAGAGCCTCAGGGTTACCATGTCCCATAAATGCAACTACTTCGTCCTTCTTGATAGCCTCCTTATGGTCATCTACAAGAATCTTAGCAACACGCTCGATATCCTCCTTTGAATAGAGAAGCGGCTTGCCAAGTACTGCATTGTTACGACCACGGGGATCATCCTCTAGGTATACGTTGTACTCCTTGTGTACATAAGCACGGTCTAAGAGGGTGAACTCCTCACCAGGGATAACGTGGAGGGACTGTACGTATACATTCTTATAGTCTTTGCCACGGAAGCTCTCCATCCACTTAGCTGGTGGAATAAACTCCTTGCCCTGAGCCTGTAGGCGGTTGATGATAGTACGTGAGGTATAAGAGATGAAAAGATCCGTATTAGGGAAAGCGTTCCCAAAGAACTTCTTTTGATTATCAAAGGTCTGCTCTGGTACCTTAAATGTAGAACCAAAGGTAACGAGAAGCACTGCAGTATCGTGCTTCTTTGGGAAAGCATCTGCTGGGTTAGTAGAGGTTTTCTCAGCTGGATTGTCTGTACCCTTACATGATGTAAGAGTGGTACCTGCGACAAAGGTAATAGTAGCAAGAGCTACCAGCGTCGTAACAAACTTTTTCATGTCGTAAATCATTTAATAAGTTATATAATGGTTATTTGCTTTCTTGGTTGAAGCCAATGGTGACCTTAGCGAAGACCGTGCGGCCAGGTGTCTTGGTACCGAAGTTGAGACCATAAGGATGGGTTTCCCTATAGTTGAGGATATTATTGATACCTAGTGCGAGCTGAAGATCCCAATGTTTCCAATACTTAAATTTCTGAGTGGTAGTAAGGTGCCATAGCATGTATCCAGGGGCATTGCCATAGTAAGCGTAGTAGCGCTCCGATTGCATACGACCGTGTAGACCAGCCGTTAGCTCGTACTTCTTCTTCTTGAGTGTATAGGTTGCCCCAAGAGTGCCTTTATGGGTTGAGGTACCATCAATAGGGTGCTTCACCATTACTGGTGGTTGCCCCTTTTCTGTAAGATTAGCATCGAATACTGTAGCCATCGTATTGGTATAAGTGTATCCGGCAGATAGCTTTAGGTAATTGGTAGGGCGCCAGTTGAGTGTGTACTCTAGCTCCCATATTTGTGCATCTTCGGCATTGACGTACTGCATTGCTCCATCCACAACACGTCCCTCATCGCTATAATACTTAGGAGGGAGCTTCACGGGGATAAGCGTGATCATATCTCTTACCTGATTGTATGAACCATATAGGTGCATGGTCAGGCGGCGGGTAGGTGTATAGCTAAATCCTAGAGAAGCGAAGTCGGAAACTTGTGGCTTGAGGTCACGATTACCGAGGTACATTCTGAGCTTTCCCATCATGGCACGTTCATACTCATAGTATATCTCCTTGATGGTTGGGGTCTTGAACCCTCTGCCATAAGTACCTCTTATCTGTAGTCCGATATTGCCAGGTACGTAGTGAAAAGATATCTTCGGAGTTACCTGGCTACCGAAAGCATTGTGGTAGATGTATCGCAATCCGCCAGTGATATTGAAGACCTTACTTATCTGCCATTCGTCCTGAGCATAGGCTGCGAGTGTATATGAATAGGCAGAGCCATTGGGCATACGATTAGGTGCGATGAGGTGATCCACTATTCCTTCTATACCGAAAGAGAAGCGGTGTTGGTCGCTCAATTGCATGATGCCCTTACCATGGACTAGATACTGTCGCTGATCGCTTTCGAGCGAGGACTCTCCGGGCTGGTAGTAGAATGGTATAGGTACGTAGTGGATTCGACCGTCATCAAGGAGCTCTTCCTTGATATACTCATCCATATACCTATTATAGTAATCGTAGTGATAAGCGTGACGGTCGAAGCTCCCGAGCAAACTATAGGTCTGGTATATGCTTGGTCGGAAGGTGGTCTCTATACTCGCTGATTGATCATTGTACCTGAGGTTATACATTCTCCAGCGTGGCGCTCCAGGGGTGTGGAATATCCTTTTCTTGTAGAGCATGCCTGTCGCCTTTCCCTCCCATTGTTTATTGGGACGCCAAGCGAACTCTTGTTGGAGCTTATGATTGTAGAATGCGCTGGTTGTCTCTGTTGTACTATTCTCATAGAGTTCGTTGCGGTAAATCTCTTGGGTGCTATTTTGCCAACCGCTACTCCTATCTCCAGAGTACTGGGTGACGCTAGAGAAGGTTTTGTACCCCCAAGCTAGCGTATTGCTTTGTTGCCACTGACCGTAGGAGCCTATGCGTGAGGTGTTGAGGATAGAGAGGGGCGTGTCGGTATAATCCTTGGTGATGATATTGATGACGCCCGCCATAGCATCGGAGCCATACAGCGTAGAGGCTGCGCCCCTTACTATTTCTACCTTCTCTATCATATTGGGGTCTATCTTGCTCAAGTCATTCTCTCCACCTATATCGCCGTGCAAGCGCCGACCATTGACCAATACCAAGATATAATTATTGCCAAGGCCTCCGAGCGTAATACCGCTCCCCATAGCACTGCCTAGGGCATCGAAAGATGGGGATAGAGCCATTAGCATGGCTTCAATACTCTCGCCAGATACGCTGATGATATCTTGCTTTGTGACTACTTCCGTGCGGACAGGAGAGGAGGAACTATAATGCTGTGTACCAGTACCTGTAACTACAAATTCGTCTAAGGTTCCATACATCTTGATGGAGTCAGATGGGTTGGTCTGCGCCATAAGGTTGGTGCCAAATACACAACAGAGCAGTACACATGAGATTGCGTACCCTAATTTATGCCTATCTCTAAAGCACATCACTATAAGAATAATCAATAAAATAAACCAAATACCTGCCTATTCCTGGGCATAGGTATTCATCAATAATACAATTTCTGTGATGCTAGGCAGGTCTCCCGGCTCTGTCGATTATCGGCTGCCTTCCCAAAGAATTATCTTCAGTGGCATAACTTATGAGTACCGATAACTAGAGGAACATACCCTCTCAGACATTTACGGTAGCAGGAATTGCTTTGGATTTTCACCAAATTCCCTATTAAACGATAACTTCTAGTATAGAAATCTTCATGCCTCGCAACTAGGTACAAAGGTAACAATATTTTTCTTCTTAGGTATATGATACAGCAGTATTACGTGAATTAGACTTCGATAATAGCTAATATATCCAAATTATTGTCAATGCTAAGAGCTAAAATGAGAACTCCTCTACTGAGCATATTCCTTCACTTTCCTAAGGGAAGAAACATATTCAGTAGAGGAGCCGCTTATCTATAGGGTGCAAAAACAACATCCCGATAATGACCTTTGATGGCTAAAGAGCCGAAGACGGGACTCGAACCCGTGACCTACGCATTACGAATGCGTTGCTCTACCAACTGAGCTACTTCGGCGAATTGCTCCGCAAAGGTAACAATTTATTGTAAATAATTAGTCAATTAAGTGAGCAATCTTTACTTCTTTGATTGGGTAGAGTTTACCTAGCGCTTGGAGGTCTATATGTTTACGATTACCTACTATGGTGATTGTGATAGGTTTTCCCTTTACTAGTTGTTCATGAGCCGAGATGATTTGCTCCTGAGTAAGGTGCTGAAGCTCTTCCTGAATCATGAGCGAAATATCCTTACTGTAGCCCTGACGCTCCAGTGATCTTATTTGTCGTGACCGCAAACGTAGGGTAGGGTAGTAGGTTCTTGCCATACTGAGCAATCCCTGTCGGGCGTTGGCATAACGGTTTACATCATCGGGCGCTCTCTCTATAAGCTCTGCTACCAACTTGAGTGCTTGGACTACTTTATCTGCCTGTGTACTCAGGGTGATAACGTAGTCTGTTTTGCCATTTGCTATTGTCGCAGGTGCGAAGTCTGCATACCCACCCACGCCGTAGGCAAGTGAACGGAATTCGCGAACTTCTTGGAATAGAAGCGAGCTCATACCACTGCCCAAGTAGCTATTATATAGTCTGATAGCAGCCTTCTGCTCTTTTGTCAGAGTTCCCAAGGGGAGGTAAATCTTGATAATGGCTTGGGTAGCACTAGGCTCGTGCGCAAATAGTACCCGTGATTGCTGCTGTACAATCGACGGAATATGACTATAGCCTTCGCCCTTGGTCGTTATGTCGTTGGCATGTAGCGCTTGTACAATCTGTGGCGCGATAGTGTCGATATCCAAAGAACCAGTATAGTGAATATCCACTTCGCTACG
The DNA here is from genome assembly GCF_018206105.1 of Porphyromonas levii. Classification (NCBI taxonomy): domain Bacteria; kingdom Pseudomonadati; phylum Bacteroidota; class Bacteroidia; order Bacteroidales; family Porphyromonadaceae; genus Porphyromonas; species Porphyromonas levii. The sequence goes on along the minus strand of NZ_JADRGN010000015.1, from coordinate 21,358 downwards.
TAGTAGTTGCTGAAGCTCCTCAATGAGGTCTGCGGGCTTGATCTTCTTTAGCTCAGACTTGCTGATGGATGTTTTATAGGGTGCATCCTCCCCATAGCGGGCTAGCTCGAGAAGTCTCTTAGAGAGTGTTGTAGGGTCTTTTTTCGTGGCTCTATCCGATAAGCTCTTACTCTCCATGAGCTTCTTCATCGCCTTCTTCTCGGCTTGTACATCGAAGAGGAAGCGGCTTAAGAGCGCTATGCTCTCATTGAAATGATGGTCAAAGCCCGTGAGCTTGATGACAAAGAAGCTATCCCTTGATTCGAATGTAACGGAAGCACCTAGTGCCTGAAGCTCACTATTGAACTCATGGTTGCTCCAACCTCCACCTCCTACTAGGTCTAGGTAGTACTCTAGTACCTCTAGCCTTGGATGCTTAGTGGCTTGCTGGAAGTAGAGGAGATCTAGAGTAAAGAGGTCGTTCTCCTTATTGGTGGTCTTGAAGAGTTGTACCAATCCATTGCCCGTAAGGGTTCGTCGCTCAATATCTCTTGTGAAGTCTAGTGCCCGTATGGGAATGTCGGAAATAGGCAAAGAATCCATGTGCCGGGCAAAGTCGGATTGGGCTCCTTGGTTAGGAGCTACTACTGGCTGGTACGGAGGCTTATTAAGATGCTCCTTAGGATATCTTCCGGTCTTCTTCCTGATTTCCAAGAAGTCACTACCTAGGTAGAGGTTAGCTACACGCATAACTTCCTCTTTAGTCAAAGAACGTAAGCGCACTAGGTCTTGGCTAAATGAATCCCATGTCCTCCCCTGAGCGTAAAGATCTCTCAGTAGATTAGAGCGTTTCTCAATGCTTTCAATCTGCTGTAGGTATTCCCGCTCAATAATGAGCTTTACCTCTTGAAGCTGTTTGTCAGTGAAGTCTCCTCGCTTTATCTTATCGATTTCCTTCATCACCATCGCCACAGCCTTCTTTCTACTATGTAGTAGCTTAGGCACGGCAAAGAACCCGAAGACACCATGGTCATTGAGTGCGGTGGCTATTGGCGATGCTCCCATAATGTCTCCCTCTATGGTGAGCTTATTTAGGAGACCTGTCTTGCCCTCATTAGAGAGTAAGGATTGGATGAGAGATAGAGTAATCTGGTCGGGATGTGTATTGGGAACCGTTTGCCATAGGTAGGCTGCTCCACTAACAAAGGGGATAGGGAGCTTTACATCTAATCGTTCATGTCCCTTGAATGGTTTAGGCTTAGGCATCTCTTCCTTAGGCGCATTGCCAGGAGCTATCTTGCCAAAGGTGCGCTCTAGTAACTCTTCTAGTCCTTCGCGCTTGAAGTCTCCCACTAGTATGAGTGCCATATTTCCTGCTCGATAATAGGTATGGAAAAACTCCTTCATAGCATGTAGGTCGGGCGACTTAAGTGCCTCTGTACTGCCAATAATAGGGAATTGGTAAGGGTGTGGTGCGCAAACTCGCTTCATTACCTCCTGCATGGGCTGAGTCCCCATGTTATCAGAGTACATATTCTTCTCCTCATATACCGTTTCTAGCTCGCTCTGAAAGAGTCTGAATACAGGCGCTACCATGCGCTCGCTATTCAGCTCGCACCAATGCTCGAGATATTCAGGCGAAAAGGTGTTGAAGAATACAGTGTAGTCGTACGATGTGCCAGCATTGAGTCCCGTCCCGCCATACTTTGTGATGAGTCTATTGAACTCATTGGGAATAGCGTACTGAGTAGCCTCAATATTGAGCTGATTTATCTTTTTCTGTATCTCCTGTCGCTCCGCAGCACTGTTGGCTTGCTTAAGAAGCGTATATTGATTAGCTATCTCAGCTAGAATAGGTTGCTCCTTGGCATAGTCTACTGTACCGATACGCTTAGTGCCCTTGAACATTATGTGCTCAAAGTAGTGTGCAATACCTGTATTGGGGGAATGCTTTGCCCCAGCTCTCACCGCCACGGTACCGTAAACCTTAGGCTCCGAAGAGTCGTGAGAGAGCCAGACCGTAAGTCCATTGGATAGTGTGAGCTCCTCGACCATTTCGGTCTGAGCTAGAGAAACGTTGATAGTCATAATTGTTGCTGTTAGGAATAGTAAAGGTTTCATGGTCTTAGACGTATTAGATGTAGATTAATGATAACTACCTCCGACTTGGTGCCAATCCGAATCGGAGAAGAGGAAAGCCCAAATCCTGAACTCGTTATATAGTGTGTGCCACCCTCCTCAATATAGCCATAAGAGTTTTCGAATATCATACCTAGGAGCCACTTGAAGGGGATAAACTGCCCGTCGTGTGTATGTCCATGCATGGCAAGGTCTACACCACTAGCACGCTCTTCCTCAGGTTCATTAGGCTGATGGTCTAGAACCATAGTGGAAGCTCCTATAGGTACTTGATCCATAAGCTTTACTAGGGGAAGCCTTTGTTTGTTCATAGCGTCATCTCTTCCCACTAGATAGAGGCTATCCTCTAGTCGTACTACTTGGTCGCGTAGCAATACACCAATACTACTTAGCCAGTCGCATTTCTTTTCTAGATCGATATAATACTCGTGGTTCCCTAGTACATGGAATATCTTGGAGGGGTCGGGATGTAGGGCGCGCATCAGTGTTGTAACCTCTGGATATTCCTCTACGTAGTGGAAGTAGTAGTCCAACTGATCGCCTCCTACAAAGACATAGTCCGGTTTTTCATCTTGTACGATCTTAGCCATCTTACTCACCTGCTCCTGGGTAATAATATCTCCAAAGTGTATATCTGTGATGAGTGCTATCTTGAGGTCATGAGACGAACCATTGTAGGGTAGGGAAACGTTGTAACGAGTGACCACTGGTTGCATCGTATTGTAGTAGCCCTGGATACATAGGATAAGCGTTATCGGCATCAGGATGAGCATAGCCAAACCTCTAGCTCTACGCTTAGGGATATCGCCTTTGATGACCCCCGTTTTCTGCAGTATCCATATTGCAAGGTAGGCTAATACTAGGAGCATTAATAGTACTCCTATATATATATAGTAGTTGCTGAATATCAGTCCGCCTACTCGCATAAATTCCCCATTCTTATTGAGAGAAGCACTGGAAACGACGATATATACGAAGTAGAGTAGCTCTAGTCCTACCCAACCTAAACTGACTTTACGCCAAATAGATCCCTTTATTGTCCCTTTCCAAACCGCAGTGAGTAGGAGTAGATTCATAAGGAGCTGACCCACCAGCGAGATAATTAGCATGCGCATGAGGATACTTATTCTTTATGCTTTTGGAAGAATCTGATAATCATAAATAAAGAGACGGTAAAGGAGAGGATATCGGCAACGGGGGTCGACAACCATACTCCCTTGAGTCCCATAAACTGTGGCAGTATATACAGTGCAGGTATCAAGAGCACAATTTGGCGGGAAACACTTAGTATAAGTGACCGCCAAGCTGAACCGATACTCTGGAAGAAGTGAACCGTAGATACCTGAAACCCTACAGCCCAAAAGGCGAAGGTCTCGATAGAGACAGCGATAGACGCAATCCCGATAAGTTCGGTATCGGCAGTAAAGAGCCGCACTATTTGCTCGGGAAATAACTGAGCTAGAGTAAGCCCAATGAGCCCGATGGTCACATTAATCTTGACCGTCTTGGAGAATGCTTCCCTAACCCTACCCATATTGCCAGCCCCGAAGTTGTACCCCACAATCGGTTGCATACCTATAGATAATCCCATAATGAGCATGAAGATAAGGGTGGCAATACTATTGGATATTCCGTAAGCCCCTACGGCATAATCCCCACCGTACTTCACAAGGCTAGTATTTTTCATCACTTGCACCATACTGGATGCTAAGTGCATCACGAAAGGTGCTACGCCAATGCTAAGGATACTCCCGATATAGCCTAGCTTAAACTTGAAGTACTTAGGCTTAATGAGTAGAAGGTTGCGCTTGTCTGTGAAGTGCTGCATCACAAAGAGCATACCCACAAACATACTAATGACTGTTGCCCAAGCTGCACCTCTAATACCCCAGCCTAAGCCATAGATGAAGAGGGAGTCGAAAAGGATATTTAGCACCGCTCCTATAATCATCGTAATCATAGCCTTGAGCGGATAGCCTGTAGACCTCATTACCGAGTTGTAGGAGAATGTGATGTTGGCGAAGATATTGCCAGGTATTACAATCTCCAAGTAGGCTTTGGCATAGGGAATGGTACCCTCCGATGCGCCAAAAGCATAAAGTAAGGGCTCCATAAATATGTAGGTAAGGGATATGGTGCTAAGACTAAAAATAAGGGAGAGCAAAAAGGCATTGCCCAATAAATACTCTGCTTCTTCGTTTTTCTTTTGCCCCAAAAGGATAGAAATCCTAGAGGACGCGCCCACACCCACTAGTACGCCGAAGGCTTGTAGAAATATAAGGATAGGGAACGTAAGGGCAAGACCAGAAATAGCCATACCACCTACACCCTGTCCTATAAATATACGGTCTACGACATTGTACAAAGAATTCACCATCGATCCTACAATCGATGGCAATGCATAGTTTCTTAGTAAATGGCCGATGGGGAGTATACCAAGGTCGTTTGTTTTTGAACCCCTTCCTGCTCCTTGGGCACTTTTATTTCCAAACACGATTCGTCGAGCTAAATGTTATGTTCCATTTTCCTAAGCCCTCCTCCCGAGGAATCTAAATTGGAATGAGGTCGAGTAGTCGACCACTGTGGCGGTTACCCCAGTTTGCTAATGCGTTGTAGCTTGGACTCGTCCAATACCTTAATCTTCCTCCCATTCAGGCTGATAACACCCTCTTCCTGAAACGAACGAAGAGTGCGTACTGCATTACTAGTGGTCATGTTGCTGAGATCCGCTAGTTCGTTGCGTGTCAAGTAGGCATGGATGGTTCTGCCATCACCCTCGGAACCATATTTGTCCTTAAGTAGCAGAAGAGACTCCGCTAGCCTCCCTCTCGTATGCTTCTGAGTCAGGGTGATGATCATTTGGTTGCGCTCTCGCAGACGTAGTGCAAGGTCGTCCATGAAATAAAGACCTACTCTAGGATTGCTACGCAGGATACCCTCTAGGCTCCTAATTGGAACTAAGCAGATAAGACTATTCTCCATAGCGGTAGCACTGGTAAGAGGCGATTCGGACGCAAAGTGAGCCTCATAGCCGAAAAACTCCTTGGCTCGTATCAGACTTAATATCTGGGTACGATCCTCCTCCTGGGTGATCTTTACTTGACCATTGACCAGGATAAAAGCATTTTGTGGAATAACCTTAGCATCATATATCATCTCACCACGCTTGTAGATATAGTAGCTAGACCATATCAAGAGCTCCTCTCGCTCTGAGTCTGTAAGTAGGCTCCAGAGTTTTGGCATTATGTTGGAGAGATGAGGGCTATTCTCCTTTTTAATTTCAATCTTTTCCTTCATCGCAACTTATATTCCAGCACAAAGATACATATTTTTCACCACCTTCTAAAACAATAGTAGTAGATGATTTTATACAATTTCGGTGATGTTTTTCGCTAGACTAGCATTGGTGGCTCTAGTACAGGTAAAAAAGTCCTCGGTATATCTAGGACAGTCTCTCCCGCGAGGGACTGGAGTTTATATGGCTAGGGACTGGAGTCTCTCCCGTGAAGAACTGGAGTCCCTCCCGAGAGGGAATCTGTAGAACTAGTAGACCGCTGAGCGTTTTTCTACAGAGGAAAGGAAAATGAGATAGGTGAGCATGGTCGGTATTTGATATCGGGGGTCTTTAGGGTAGGGAGAGTTACTCTATTTTTTGCTATCTTTGCAGGCGAATTGTATTGAATAATAGAAAATTGAAGGAAATAAGATGACAGATAAGATAAGCTACGCTATTGGTCTGAGCATGGGTCATAATTTTAAGGGCGAAGGTATAGAGATAAATAGCCCTGAGGATTTCACTAAGGCTGTGCTGGATGTGCTCCAAGAGAAAGAGACCGAGATGACTATCGATGAGGCTAAGCAGGTAATTAATGCCTACTTCACAAAGCTACATGAGGAACGTATGGAGCTCAACAAGAAAGCAGGTGCTGAGTATCAGATGATCAATGGCAAGAAGGAGGGGGTAACCACTCTTCCATCGGGTGTACAGTATGAGGTGCTCCAAAAGGGAGAGGGCGAGAAGCCTTCGGTAACCGACAAGGTGAAGTGTCACTATCATGGTACGCTGATTAATGGGACTGTGTTTGATAGCTCTGTAGAGCGTGGCGAGCCAGCGATATTCCCAGTGAATGGCGTGATTATGGGTTGGCAAGAGATCCTCCAAATGATGCCTGTAGGCTCTAAGTGGAGGGTGACCATTCCTTATCAGCATGCTTACGGAGAGCGTGGGGCTGGTCAGGCAATAGAGCCATATAGTACGCTGATCTTCGATATCGAGCTACTAAGTATTGAGAAGTAATATACACAATCATAACAATTAATTGGAAAGATAATGAAAAAGACTTTCACAGGTGTTGCAGCTACCCTTATGGGCGTAGGTCTGCTCGTATCTTCTTGCGGTGGAGGTAAGATTAAATCCGCTAGCTTTACTCAGGATAACGACAGCGTTTCTTACGCAATTGGTATCCTTAACGGTGCTCAGTATAAGGGCTATCTGGAGCAGGATTCTACCATTAACATGGAAGAATTCCTTCAGGGTCTAGCTGACGGTGCTTATGACAAGGGTGGTAAGAGCTCTTCTTACAACCAAGGCTATGGTATCGGCGAGAACTTCCGCAGGGGTACTCAGGAGGATAGCACTGTAAATATCGATAATCTCGTAGCTGGTTTTGCCGATATGCTTAGGGATCAGGGTCTGATGACTGAGGATGAGGCAATGGCATTCATGAACTCTTACCAGGCTAAGATGCAGCAAAAGGCTATGGAAGAGCAGAAGGCTAAGGAGGCTAAGCAGATAGAGGCTCAGGATAAGATCCTTGCCGAGCTTGCAGCTGATTCTGAGGTAATGAAGACTGAGAGTGGTCTTATGTATAAGGTGACTAAGCTAGGTACAGGCGTGAAGCCAAATGCGACGGATACTGTAACTGTGCACTACAAGGGTACGGATGTTATGGGTGAGGTTTTCGACTCATCTTATGATCGCAATGAGCCTACTTCTTTCCCACTTGACCGTGTGATTGCTGGTTGGACTGAGGGCTTCCAGCTCATGCCAGAGGGTTCTACTTTCACCCTATGGATTCCTGGTAACCTCGCTTATGGAGAGCTAGGTACTCCTACGAATGGTCCTGCTGGTCTACTCAAGTTTGAGTGCGAGCTTATTAAGGTGTCTCCAGCTAAGTAATAAGTAGAGACCTACTGATACAATATATTATAGTGGCTATGTGGGCAATCGCCTGTATAGCCACTATAATATTGTAAATACATTAGCACTCTTCCTTCAGGGCAATAAAGAGAGCCGTGAAAGCACTTGGCTTTCACGGCTCTTATGTATAATAACAAGTAACGATTACTTGCGGAATGGAAGCTTGATTACCTCTGCAGGGATATCCTTCTTGCGGATGCGGATAAAGATCTCGCTACCTGGATCCTTAAACTCTCTCTTGACGTAGCCAAGACCAATACCCTTGCCATCAAGGCTTGGTGCTGGTGCCCCTGAGGTGACACGTCCAATCACGTTACCATTAGCACCTACAATCTCGTAGTCTTGGCGTGGTACGCCTTTCTCCTTTAGCTCGAAGCCAACGAGACGATTCTTGATGCCCTCTTCCTTGGTCTTGAGCAGGAAGTCACGGTCGGTCATCTTTTCTTTGCCGTCTACGAACTTAGTAATCCAGCCTAGACCAGCCTCGAGAGGATTGGTGGTATCATCGATATCGTGACCATAGAGACAGAAGCCCATCTCGAGTCTAAGGGTATCGCGAGCACCTAGACCAGTAGGCTTGATACCAAACTCTTTGCCTGCCTCGAATAGAGTGTCCCATACAAGGCGAGCATCCTTGAGATCCTTGAAGTAGAGCTCAAAGCCACCTGCACCGGTGTATCCAGTGTTAGAGATGATACAATCAAGTCCAGCGAACTTGCCTAGTGCATAGTGGTAGTATGCAATGTCGTCGAGATTGACATCGACACACTTCTGAATGGTTGCTTTGGCCTTAGGACCTTGGACAGCTAGGATGCTAACTCGCTCGGAGTCGTTCTCTAGGACAACACCTTCGTACTGGTGCTGCTTCATCCAGTTGAAGTCCTTCTCTATATTGGCAGCATTAACTGCACACATATATCTACCATTCTCTAGCTGATACATGATGAAGTCATCTACGATGCCTCCCTTGCCATTTGGCATATAGGTATACTGAGCCTTGCCAACCTCTAGTTTGCTTACATCGTTGCTAGTTACAGCTTGTAGAAATTCTAGTGCTTTAGGACCGCTAACGATGACGGCTCCCATGTGTGATACATCAAATACGCCTACATTGTCAATCACATTCATGTGTTCTGGGTTGATACCCTCGTATTGGATTGGCATGTTGTATCCAGCGAATGGAGCCATCTTGGCTCCAAGTGCGATATGGATATCGGTAAATGGAGTAGTCTTCAATTCCATAGTTCTCTTTTCTATAAAAGTATTAGTACTAAATTCTTATTTCTTGACCTCGGTAGAGGCAATCTTAATGATAACCTCCATAGATTTCTCTAGTGATGGTACTGGTAGGTACTCGTACCTTCCGTGGAAATTGTGTCCACCAGCGAAGATATTCGGACATGGCAGCCCCATGTATGAGAGCTTAGCGCCATCAGTACCTCCACGAATAGGCTCGATGACTGGTTCTACACCTGCTGCCTTCATGGCTTCCGCAGCGTGGTTTACGATATACATCTTATCCTCCACCACTTCGCGCATATTGAAGTACTGGTCGGTAATGACTGCGGTGCACCTGCCTGCGCCATAAATCTCATTGATACGCCTAGCAATCTCAGTGATGCAGCTCTTCTTGATTTCGAATTGCTCTCTATCGTGATCCCTGAGAATGTAGTGAAGCTCGGCTTCCTCCACAGTTCCACTCATGCCTACAAGGTGGTAAAAACCTTCGTAGCCCTCAGTATTGCTTGGCAATGCCTCTGGAAGATAGCTATTGTACTCCATGGCGAGGAGTTGGGCATTGATCATCTTGCCCTTAGCATCGCCAGGATGTACGTTGAGCCCTTTGAAGGTTACCTTTGCCCCTGCAGCATTGAAGTTCTCAAACTGTAGTTCGCCAATCTTACCACCATCGATGGTGTAGGCGAAGTCGGCTCCAAACTTCTTGACGTCGAACTTATCAGCTCCACGACCAATCTCCTCATCGGGTGTAAAGCCCACCTTGATAGCACCATGCTTAATCTCTGGATGATCGATAAGGTACTGCACTGCCTCTAGTATGGCTGAAATGCCAGCTTTGTCATCAGCAGCGAGTAGGGTGTGACCGTCTGTGGTAATGATTTCTTGCCCTTTATAATCCTCTAAGTCGGGGAATGTCTCTACTGAGATACGGATGTCCTCTTTGGCGTCGAGGATAATATCGCCACCTTTGTATTGGACAAACTGAGGCTTGATATCTTTGCCACTCATGTCGGGCGCACTATCCATGTGGGAAACAAAACCTATTACAGGTTGATCCCAATCGCAATTGGCGGGTAGGGTGCCCATAAGGTAGCAGTTATCATCTAGCGATACATCTTGTAGCCCCATTTGTTCCATATCTTCCTTTAGGAGCTTAGCAAGATCCCATTGGATATCCGAACTAGGTGTTGTGGTAGACTCTGGGTCTGACTTTGTATCTATAGCGATATAGCGTAAGAAACGCTCAACTACTGGTTGTCTCATCTCTCTATCTTTTTTATTATCTCGTCCGCTATGGCTGTAGCCTCTTCGTTACTCTGTGCTTCGGCATATATACGGACGATAGGTTCTGTGTTACTTTTCCTTAGATGTACCCACTTATCTGGGAAGTCGAGCTTCACGCCATCAATAGTGGTTACCTCGGCTTTCCCCTTGTACTCATTCTCAATCTCCTTGAGTATCTGATCTACATTAAGGTCTGGGGTAAGCTCTGCCTTCTTCTTCACCATGTAATAGGTAGGTAGAGTCGCCAATAGCTTAGTAGGGGTAGTATTGCGCTTGGCTAGAAGGGTGAGGTATAGAGCGATACCTACAAGAGAGTCTCTACCATAATGCGACTTCGGATAGATGACTCCGCCATTGCCTTCTCCACCGATAAGGGCTCCCACTTCCTTCATCTTCGTAGTGACATTTACTTCTCCTACAGCGGCTGCGAAGTACTCGCCGCCATGCTGCAGTGTTACATCACGGAGCGCACGAGTGGAGCTAAGATTGGAAACGGTATTGCCCCCAGGATAGAGCTCTAGGAGATAGTCCGCAACACTCACCAGCGTGTACTCCTCACCAAAAGGCGTTCCGTCTTCGCTGTATATAGCCAATCTATCGACGTCTGGGTCGACCGAGAAACCTACATGTGCTCCTTTCTCCTTGACTAAAGAGGAGAGACCAACTAGATTTTGAGGTAGCGGCTCTGGGTTGTGAGCAAAGTCGCCAGTAGGCTCTCCATATATAATATGGTACTCCTTTACGCCAAGCGCCTCTAGAAGTTGTGGAATCACAACGCCACCTACCGAATTGATGGTATCTACTGCTACTACAAAGCCAGCCTTACGGATAGCCTCCACGTCTACCTCGGGAAGTGCGAGGACATCTTGAATATGTTGATCGGTATAGGAGCGTTGGGTGACCTTGCCAATCTGATCTACATCAGCAAACTCTAATTGTCCGTCCTTTGCCATCTCTAATACCACTCCTCCCTCAGTACTTGATAGAAATTCCCCATTGTGATTGAGGAGCTTCAGGGCATTCCAGCGCCTTGGGTTGTGGCTCGCTGTAATGATGATACCACCGTCTGCTTTTTCATGAATCACAGCCAGCTCTGTGGTCGGTGTTGTGGCAAGTCCAAGGTCTACGACCTCAAAGCCCATGCCTAGGAGCGTTCCTATTACCACGTGGCGAACCATATCTCCCGACATACGGGCGTCACGACCTACTACGATCTTTCCACTCTTTACTGGGCTATTCTTGCGGATAAACTGAGCATAAGATGCAGTGAACTCTGCGATATTGATAGGGTTGAGCCCGTCGCTCTGCCCTCCTCCAATAGTCCCTCTTATGCCCGATATTGATGTAATCAAACTCATGACTTTACTTTGTAGTTGAGATTAGGTTATTTCTTATGTGAGAATATAAGCTTATCGTAATACAGTGCCACGCCTGCCTCGTTTTCGTTGGCAAACGAAGAGCCTGCCTGGAAGGTAAATGCTGGACCCTCTCTAAATGATGTTATCATCTGTATTGCAGACCCTAGTGGCACATGCTTCAGAGCAAGCATCATCGCATTACATACGAATTGCGCCATCCCCTCTTCGCCAACTGTAGAATTTGGGGCAGCTGGGAAGCTCCCTTGCTGCATATCGGTATTCACATTACCTTGGTAAACAAAGGTAGCAGCAGGTGTCTCGCTGTCCGAAGCACCGATATTACTCATCTTCACAGGACCATTAATCATGCGCTTCCCTATTACTGTGTATGAAAAACGGGCGCTTACTGAGGTCTCTTGTGACACGGCCATATCTTTGAGGTCGCTACCAGGGGTGAGTACATTGATATATACCCCAAGGCCTACGCCAGCATCATTCTTAATCTCATAGAACTGTTTGGGTTGCATCTTGAGATCCTGAGGGAGCTTGTCTATGATAGTGAAGCCCTTTTCGTTCATAAACGCTCGTATTTCTGTGCTCTCCCTCTTTATCATATCAGTATAGGAGATGCGCTTCTGGCGGCAACTAGTTGCGCCCATTGCAATAAGCAATAGGAGCGCAGTTGCGATTATCTTACCCTTTGTCATCTTAGAAATCTGCATTATTAGGTGTGCGTGGGAATGGAATCACATCTCGAATATTGCCCATCCCTGTTACAAATAGTAGGAGGCGCTCAAAGCCTAGTCCAAAGCCAGAGTGGGGGACAGTACCAAACCTGCGGGTATCGAGATACCAACTCATCTCCTTAGTAGGCACACCTGTCTCATCACAGCGTCTTACTAGCTTTTCATAGCTCTCCTCTCTTTGGGAACCACCGATAATCTCACCAATCTTAGGGAAGAGCACATCCATAGCACGGACTGTCTTGCCATCTTCATTCTGCTTCATGTAGAAAGCCTTTATCTCGGCAGGGTAGTCGGTAAGGATGACTGGTGCCTTGAAGTGGTTCTCTACGAGATAGCGCTCATGCTCTGAAGCAAGGTCGGCACCCCAGAAGACAGGGTATTCGAACTTATGTCCTTTTGCCACAGCATCCTCAAGTATCTTCACGCCTTCGGTATAAGTCAGGCGCTTAAACTCCTTGCTCACTACAGACTCGAGACGAGCAATAAGCTCTTTGTCTATCATGTTATTGAGGAACTCGAGGTCGTCACGACAGTTGTCCAGCGCCCACTGCACTAGGTACTTGATAAATTCCTCAGCAAGATTCATATTATCTACAATATCGTAGAAGGCGATCTCTGGCTCAATCATCCAAAACTCTGCCAAGTGGCGAGGGGTATTGGAGTTCTCTGCCCTAAAGGTAGGACCAAAAGTATAAATAGCTCCTAGTGCAGTGGCCGCAAGCTCTCCCTCTAGCTGACCAGATACAGTAAGATTGGTTCGACGACCAAAAAAGTCCTCGGAGTAATCTACCGTACCATCCTTATGGCGAGGAGGGTTATCGATATTCAGGGTAGTTACCTCGAACATAGCACCTGCACCCTCGGCATCCGAAGCCGTGATGAGTGGTGTATGGAAATAGAAGAATCCTCTTTCGTGGAAGAACTTGTGGATTGCTATCGCCATATGGTGTCTGATGCGGAATACAGCGCCAAAGGTGTTGGTACGAGGGCGCAGGTGCGCTATCTCACGTAGAAACTCCATCCCGTGCCCCTTCTTCTGTAGTGGATAGGTCATAGGATCGGCTTCTCCGTACAATAGGATTTCTTTCGCTTGTATCTCTACGCTCTGTCCTTTGCCTTGAGACTCAGTGAGAAGCCCAGTAATACTTACGGAGGCACCAGTAGTGATCTTTTTTAGTAGTTCCTCGTCGAAGGATTGATGATCTACTACTACCTGTAAGTTATGAATACAACTACCATCATTTACTGCCACAAAGCTGATGCCCTTAGATCCTCGCTTAGTCCTTACCCATCCCTTAATGTTCACATCGCTACCTACCTCAGGAGCGATTAGTATATCTACAATCTTAGTCCTTTCCATCTGTATAATCATCTGAATTACTCAAAAGCACCCATCAATAAAGTATTAACTTCATCTTGCGTGAGATAACGCCACTTTCCCCTGCCAAGATTCTTCTTGGTCAGACCTGCGAAGTAAACCCTATCGAGTTTCTTTACATGATAACCTAGGTGTTCAAATATTCGGCGAACAATCCTATTACGTCCCGAGTGTATCTCTATACCCACCTGAGTAAGGTCATCATCAGCCACATAGCTAATCGCATCGGCATGCATCTCTCCGTCCTCAAGCTCTACGCCGTCGGCAATCTTTTGCATATCCTCAGCTGTTACCTCCTTATCTAGCCACACGTGGTAGATTTTCTTTTTCTTAAATGAAGGGTGTACTAGCTTTGCAGCCAAGTCACCATCGTTAGTCAGAAGCAGCACTCCAGTGGTGTTTCTATCTAGCCTTCCCACAGGATAGATACGCTCCTTACAAGCATTACGCACCAAGTGGGTCACCGTTAGTCGCTCTTGTGGATCCTCTGTTGTCGTCACACAATTGCGAGGTTTATTGAGGAGTACGTACACCTTATTCTCAGGCTTCACCTCACGTCCATTGACTTCTACCCTATCTTGAGCCGTAATCTTAGTTCCCAGTTCCGTCACGGGCAAACCATTCACTAGCACTGCGCCTACCTTTATCAGTTCGTCCGCCTCACGGCGAGAGCAAACCCCTGCATTCGATAGGAACTTATTAAGGCGAATAGCCTCCGAAATATCTATAGGATCCTGTTCGTACACAGGAGGTCTATTTTCGTGCTGACGTCTAGGCTTATTGCCGAAGTTCTTACCCCCACCATCTCTTTTATTTGGCCGCTGACCCCCACCTTGGGTACGTCTGTCCCCATAGTTATTACCTCTAGGAGCGCGCTCCTGATTTCCCTCATAGTTCTGCCCCAAGCGTTGGCGCTTAGCCTCCCTTACTTGGTTGTACTGCTCCTTATAATAAGAGTGCTGCTCAGAGCGATCATTGTTTCGCTCTCTTTGGTAATTGCCATAACCATCACCCTCAGAGCGATAACCCTCCCTCTGTTGGTAAGATCTTTCAGGAGCCCCACTGCTTCTCTGCATCTCGCTGATACGGCGACGACGCCTTGGCTGTCCATCTATCCCTCTTTCTGAGCCCTCCTCTCCTGCGTACCTCCTGTGGGGAGTATCGTAAGAGGCATTGCTGGAAGTATCACCAGCCTCACGGCTATACTCATTCCATTCACCGCCCTCATTGCGACTCGTCGCGAGTGGCTTCCTTGGCGGGATCTTGTTCCATTCCATATTCTTTCCGAATTCTATTTTATCTATTAAAATACAGTACAATCCATTTCTTCTGTCCACAAAGTTACAGAAAAGATTACACTATACCAATACTAAAAAGATTGGTTGAGCCATTGGTCGGGTGCGTCTCTGTAGTTTGGGTAAAAGTGGTATCTTTGTTGGCAACGTTTTGTTATTTAATAGATATACGCGATGAAGATTTGTTTGGTAGGCTATGGTCGTATGGGGCATGAGATAGAGCGTGTGGCGCTCTCTCGTGGTCATGAGATAGTAGGCAAGATAGATGGTGCATGGAATGAGCTCCCTCAGTGTGATGTAGCGATTGAGTTTACACAGCCTGATTCAGCCCTAGGCAATATCACTAAAGCGCTAGAACAGGGAGTGCCAGTGGTATCTGGTACTACGGGGTGGCTGCTCGACTGGGATAAGGCAGTAAACGCAGTCGATCAGAATAATGGTACTCTCTTCTATGCTTCCAACTTCAGTGTCGGTATTTATCTGTTCAGGCAAATCAATCGTCAGCTGGCGCGCATGATGAATCGTTTCTCTGGTTACGAACCTATGGTAGAGGAGGTACATCATATCCATAAGCTCGATTATCCAAGTGGCACTGCGCTTACGCTTGCCAACGAGGTGGTAGAACAATTGGCATCCAAGACGGAGACGCTTGCTTATCTCGCTCCAAGTGAGATGCCAGAGCATGCCCCTAATCAGCTTCTGATTCGCTCGGTACGTGAGGGCGAAGTGCCAGGTACACATATTATTCGTTATGAGAGTGCAGAGGATAGTATCGAGATAAAACATGAGGCAAAGGGTAGAGCAGCTTTGGCATTAGGTGCTGTGCTCGCAGCAGAGTTTGTGCAAGGCAAGAAAGGACTCTTCGGGATGGAGGATTTGATTTCATTAGATTGATAAGATTAGATATGAAGAATATTGATTGGAAATCGGTAGCTAAAGGGAACTGGATAAAGTTCGCTATATGGGTGATAATACTAATCGGCTTTTGTTTTTGGGCGAGGAGCCTTTGGGCTTTGCTATTACTACCTATACTTTTCGATATATATATTAGTAACATTGTACATTGGCGCTGGTGGAAAAAGTCCAAGAGCTCATTTGTCAGAGGCATAATGGGTTTAGTAGAGGATTTAGTAGTAGTATTGCTTATTGTGCATGCGATCAACCTCTTTGTCTTCCAGCAGTTCAAGATTCCTAGTGGTTCGCTCGAGAAGACTGCCCTTATCGGTGATCATCTATTTGTGAGCAAACTAAGCTATGGTCCACGTGTACCCATGACCCCGATAGCCTTCCCCCTCATGCACAATCGATTCCCTGGTGGAGGGAAGGCTTATCTTGACCATCCACAATGGGAGTACAAAAGACTGAAAGGGTTAGGCAAGGTCAAGCTCAACGATATTGTGGTCTTCAATTTTCCCGTTGGTGATACTGTGGCACTCCAGGTTACCAAACCAGATTACTATACGTTGGTAAAGCAGTATGGGAGAGAGCGTGTATGGTTCGATGAGCGCACCTTTGGTAAGGTGGTATATCGTCCAGTAGATATGCGCGATCACTATGTGAAGCGTGCTATAGGTCTGCCAGGAGATTCGCTCCAAATCATAAATAATGCCATTTATATCAATGGGCAGAAGCTAAAGGAGCCAGAGTTCCTCCAGTACAATTACTTTGTGGAGACTGATGGTTACCACTTCTCTCCTAGCGAGCTTCAAGAGTTGGGGGTCAACAATGATGATGTCATACTCCTCTCCAATGATGTCGTGATTAACCAAGACTCGGTGCCAACTCATCCTAGGGGCGCTATCTATCATCTTCCTCTAACTAAGGATATGAAGGCTCAGCTTGAGCGTCATTCGCATGTCCATCGTATTGCTATTGAGCCAGACCCTACACCAGATCAGTTTTTGACCTATCCAATCAATATGGCTACGGGCTGGACTCGCGATAACTATGGTCCTCTTTGGATTCCAAGGGCAGGTGCTACCATCGTACTTACCCCAGATAACTTGCAGCTCTACGAGCGCTGTATCCGGAACTATGAGGGGCATGACTTAGTGGTAAAGGAGGGCATCATCTATATTGACGGTGCCGCAACTGATACCTATACTTTTGGGATGGACTACTATTGGATGATGGGCGATAACAGACACAATAGTTTGGACTCTCGTAGCTGGGGACTAGTGCCTGAGGATCATATTGTAGGTAAGCCTCTATTTATATGGCTCTCATGGGATAAGGATAAGGGGAATGTGCGCTGGAACCGTTTCTTCAAAGTGCCACGATAGCCTATGAACTTCGGTAGCACAAAGCACAGTAATGAGCGTGGCTGGGTATGGACTTGGCTACTACTGCTGGCTTTGCTTCTACTACTTATAAAGTCTTTTTTGCTTGGAACTTACTACGTAGCATTGCCAAGGGCTTTGCTCTTTGTGGCGATACAGTCAATGCCGCATGCAGTAGGAGATGAGCTGCTTGTGGAGCTGGCCAAGGGGGAGATTGTTCCTGCTGAGTATAGAGAGCAATCCGGAGAGCGACTACTTGTTGAGGTAGGAGGCGAACCTATTCAGATCGTATCGGCACAGGTCAAGGGCAAAGTGATAGGTCGGCTTAGATTATGATTACACTACCATCAGCTTTTCTTCCTAATACCCACTATCTACGGCTAATAGCCCAAGGTGCAGTGGCGGGCATTTATGTGGGAGAGCAATATAACAAACAGAGCTTCCGCAATCGCACAGAGCTGTTCACGGCTCATGGGCGAGAATGTTTTACCATCCCAGTGCAGAAAATAGGCTATCCCTCTCCTCCTACTCGAGAGGTCTTAATCTCAGAGCATGGGGAATGGCGTAGAAAACTATGGCAATTACTGAGGAGTAGTTACCAGTCTTCGCCCTACTGGGTTCACTATGCCGACCGCTTAGAGCATCTTCTTCATTGTCCTGAGCCACGTATTATTACATACAATCATGAGTGGTTAGCTCTCCTATGTAGTATTTGGGGGTTCGATACACCACCGATTACCGATTTGGAGCTGACGTTTTGCCCTGAGCTTATCGAGCCTACCCATCTCGAGACCCTGCCGTCACTTCCTAGGTATTGGCAAGTATTTGAAAAGAGGCATGGCTATCAGCCCTACCTCTCTTCCTTGGATTTACTCCTCAATCTTGGCCCCGAAGGTCGATTGTATTTGCTAGACCTTCCTTAGTCGTACCGCGCGCATTGAGTGGTCGTCGCCCTTCTCTAGGATAAGGTGGGAGCGAAACTTAGTGGGCGCAATATTCTCTACTAGGTTCTTTAGGTTGATTTCCTCCCAAATCTTATTGGCGAGTGCTACCGCTTCTGTGTGTGGGAGGTCGTGGAAGCGGTAGAAGTAGCTCTCAGGATTAGCAAAAGCAGTGTTTTGTAGCTTTAGGAATCTATCGATGTACCACTGTCTGATATCGCACTCTTGGGCATCGACATAGATACTGAAGTCGAAAAAGTCCGAGACAAAGATCTGCCTACGGGCATTGCTTCGCTCTCCTTGAAGCACATTGATACCCTCAATGATAAGGATGTCGGGTTGGTCGATAAGCTGTTTCTCCTCAGGCATAATGTCGTAGAAGAGGTGGGAGTAGGTGGGTACTTCTAGTAGCCTACGTCCGCTTTTGACACTAAATAGGAAGTTGATAAGACGGCGTGCATCGTAGCTTTCGGGAAACCCCTTCCTATCTAGTATGCCCCTATCTTCTAGTTCCGCATTGGGATAGAGGAAGCCATCGGTAGTCAGGAGGTCGACCTTTGGGCATCCCTCAGCCATTGAGAGCAGTTTCTGGAGCACACGTGCGGTCGTACTCTTCCCTACGGCAACACTCCCCGCTATACCGATAACATAGGGTACATTGTGTGTTGCTTTGTGGAAAAACACATCATACTCATTGTGCAACCTTCGGAAGTGCGTGATATGGATCTGCAGTAGTCTACAGAGCGGCAGATAGATATCGC
Organism: Porphyromonas levii; assembly: GCF_018206105.1. Classification (NCBI taxonomy): domain Bacteria; kingdom Pseudomonadati; phylum Bacteroidota; class Bacteroidia; order Bacteroidales; family Porphyromonadaceae; genus Porphyromonas; species Porphyromonas levii. The sequence goes on along the minus strand of NZ_JADRGN010000015.1, from coordinate 2,759 downwards.
TGATCTCGGCTTCGGTAAGTGGCTCATTGAGTGCCTGTAGCTTAGTGAGGTCTATCTGAGAAAAAGGGAAGTCGGGATGGCTATCTAATCGGCTCCATTCCTCTCGTGTAAAGGTACGGTATGGCGAAGATGTATTCATGACTTACGGGGAAGCTCAAAACTATCAATTAATGAATGATCGCCACGATACGTATCGAAGTAGAGGGTATCATTGGTGATTCTGATGTGGCTGTAGTAGCGGTTGCCACTCTCCGAGACGGTATGGTTATTTGGATTGCCCACAGGGTACTGCTTATCGCTAGTGCTCATGGTAATGTAGATTGGTCTATCAGGAGCTACACCATTGCGACTGAAGGCATGGTCGTGCCCTTGGAGCAGTAGATCCACACTGTGCTCCTTTAGAATAGGGTTAATGCCGTATTTCATGTCCGGATTGACCCTCCACTTTCGAACGGAGTAGACACCATGGTGCCCCATTACAATGGTAAAAGGTGCAGGGCTTGTCTCTATCGATTGCTCCAACCACTTACGGCTACCCGAGTAGTCCCAAAGGAGATTATTCGTCTCTAAGGCTATCACCCTTACAGTAGGATAATCTACAAAATAATTGGTGATCTTATTACCATTGAGTGGCATTGGGAAAGTCGCAACATATCTACTCCCTAGGCTCCAAAGACCACCCAACTCGTATTCGTGATTGCCGGGGGTAGGGAGGAAGACTGTATGGGGCGCAATACTGTCCACAGTGTGGTAGAAGAAATCCCACCACTGGTTGTGAGGACGCTCTATCATATCACCGATAAATAACCAGCCATCCATGTCGGGGAAGCGGGAATATATCTCTTGAAATAGCTCGCGACTACCAGTGTCGGATCTATCTTGGATATCACCAATGAATAATAAGTCTATGACACCATCATTAGGGTAAATAGTGAAGTCTCCTCGTAGGGTATCTCTCAGCGCTTCCGTAGTCACAAAACAGTTATATGCTCCCTCGGAAAGGTGATTGACCCTTACGTTATAAATATGTGTCGTCCCACCTCCTGTTGTGATAGCTTCGTGCGAAGGCCGGTAGACCTGTGCTAGGGAGTCCTTCACGAGGGTAAAACTAAAAGGTTGCTCACTACCACTTACCCAACTAAAAGATCGGTCGTTCAAACCATCTTCTCCTGCTGTAATGAAAAGTCGCTGTGGGGTGTCGGGTAGTTCAAAGTCTGGTTCGGGTAAGTCGCCAAACCAGTTGCTCCAATTGACCCACAATAGTACGCCTACAAGAAGTACTATCCCTAGGGGGATATAGCGTTTAAGCTTCATTCGTTGGTGTCGTGGTGGTGCAATGATAATAAATAAGGGCGTGATAAGTAGCAAGGTTTATGCTACTTGTCACGCCCTTTTGGTTGTTTATTCAGTCATAGAGAATTACTTGATCACGCCGAGTTCGCGACCAACCTTTTCAAAGGCAGCCACGCAACGATCGATATGCTCTACCTCGTGAGCCGCTGATAGCTGTACGCGGATACGCGCCTCACCCTTTGGTACAACTGGGTAGTAGAAGCCAGTCACGAAGATACCCTCTTCCTGCATCCGAGCTGCGAACTTTTGGCTCAATGGTGCATCATAAAGCATTACAGCACAAATAGCACTTTGGGTTGGCTTGATGTCGAAACCAAGAGCGGTCATCTTGGTGCGGAAGCGCTCCACATTACCCACTAGCTTAGTGTGTAGGTCGTCGCTCTCCTCAAGCATCTTGAATAGCTCGATACCAGCACCTACTACGGCTGGAGGTAGAGAGTTGGAGAATAGGTATGGGCGGCTGCGCTGACGGAGTAGGTCGATAATCTCCTTGCGTCCAGTAGTGAAACCACCTACAGCACCACCGAAGGCCTTACCTAGTGTACCAGTGTGGATATCTATCTTGCCGTATACATCATACTGCTCAGCTACGCCACGACCAGTCTTACCTACCACCCCAGCAGAGTGGCACTCATCCACCATTACGAGTGCATCATACTTCTCAGCAAGAGCACAAATCTTATCCATAGGTGCCACATTGCCATCCATAGAGAACACACCGTCGGTCACAATAATGCGGAAGCGTTGCTCCTGAGCCTCTTTTAGGCACTGCTCCAGCTCCTCCATATTGCCATTGGCATAGCGGTAGCGCTTAGCCTTACAAAGCCTTACGCCATCGATGATAGAAGCATGGTTGAGGCTGTCACTGATGATCGCATCCTCAGCACCCATGATAGGCTCAAATACACCACCATTAGCATCGAAACAAGCTGCATAGAGGATTGTATCCTCGGTGTGGAAGTATTTGCTAATAGCCTCCTCGAGTTGCTTATGGATATCCATAGTACCACAGATAAAGCGTACTGAAGAGAGACCAAAGCCACGGCTATCCATGGCTTCCTTAGCAGCCTTAATAAGGCGTGGGTTATTGGAAAGACCTAGGTAGTTATTGGCGCAGAAGTTGAGTACGCTCTGGTTCTTCCCATTCTGGTCTACCGTGATTTCTGCATACTGCTCACTGGTAATGATTCTCTCATTCTTGTAGAGTCCAGCCTCTTTGGTGTCTTGTAGCTCCTTTTGTAGGTGCTGTTTGATTGATCCGTACATAATTGTAATAATTATTGGTTGGAATAATGTATTGATATTTCTTTCCTCAAAGGTACCACATTTTCAGTAAATAAGTATAGGGGAGAAGTTGTCCCCGCAGAGTGCCAAAATTTATTCCTAGAGAAAAATAAATTTATTTG
>NZ_JADRGN010000014.1:0-50882 GCF_018206105.1 Porphyromonas levii | reverse complement strand
CTCACTGGAACCTTGAGGCATCCTTAGGAGGAGGTTATGCACGTATTCATTACGAGCAATTCCCTTGTGCTCATTGCGGTACCAAACTCGATGAAGGAGTTTACAACTACTGGGGTGTTACGAGAGGTACGCTCTCCTTGGTTTACGTTTTCTAAGCGTTTGTCCCTAATTAATTAACTGAACATATAATATATAAGCTATATAGTGCGATGAATAAAACGGTTACTTCACTGGTGCTTCTGCTCCTTTTTGTGCCCCAGTTTCTGCTGGCTCAAGAGAGGTATTTAGATCAAATCAAAGTAGAGGATGTGCGTGTGACTCACGAGGGTGAGGAGGTTGGGGTTGCTATGAATATCAATCTTAACAACCTCAAAATTCGGTCTAATGATGTGATTCTCCTCTCTCCTGCCCTTCGTATGAATGGCAAGGATATTGTGGAGGTATTACCTCCTTTGCAGGTTTCTGGTCGTACCCGGAGTATTGTACTGAATCGTATGGCAGAGAGTGGTATTGCACGCGAATGGCAAGTGGCACCCGAGTTAGATATTACCCGCAAGAATGGCAGTCGCCAGTCTATTGCTTACAGCCATCGTCTTCCTTTCCAGAGCTATATGACAGAGGCAGAGCTTGTCTTTTTGGAAGTGGTACATGGTTGTGCTGATTGCTTTGTTCATGAGGGTGAGAAGGTGCTTTTGACACCTTTTGTAGAGCAGCCCTATGAGCCTTCCTATATGCTTACTTATATCACACCTAAGGTAGAGCCTGTAAAGGCACGTGCTGATAGGCACACTGCTACCTTCAACTTCGTAGTGGCTAAGCATGACCTCATTAGGGATTATAAGAATAACGCTGCCGAGTTTGCTCGCGTAGATAAGGTGGTGAGCGAAGTGGTGAAGAATAAGGACCTTACGATTACCGAATTTTCTGTGGTCGGATATGCTTCTCCTGAAGGTAATTTCGAGAGCAACCGTGCTCTAGCGGGACGTCGTGCCAATTCATTTGCCGATTACTTGATGAGCAATTATGGTATCCAGAGGAACCAATTCAATGTTTCGGGACACGGGGAGGACTGGAACGGTCTTAAGGAAGCGGTGAGCAAATCGTACCTATCTAATAAGAATGCGATCCTAGATATCATTGCCTTTACGGCTAATCCTGATGCTCGTGATGCTAAGATCAGAGCTCTTGACGGAGGTCAGACTTATAATAATCTGCTACAAAACTTCTATCCACCACTACGCCGTACGGAGTATGTGATTGCCTATAATGTGCGTGCCTTTGATGTGGAGGAGGCTAAGGAGATCATCAAGACCAATCCTAAGCTACTTTCTCTGAATGAGATGTACCTAGTAGCTAAGAGCTACCCAGCAGATAGCAAGGAGTTTAAGGAGGTCTTTGATATTGCTACCCGAATGTATCCCGATGAGCCTGTAGCGATTATCAATGCGAGTGCTGCGGATATTGAGGGAGGTAATTATCAAGCAGCGATAGAGAGACTAAGCAAGCTTAGCAGTAATGCTGAGGCAGTGAATAATACAGGTGTGGCGTATGCCCGCATGGGTAATGTGGAGCAAGCTCGTGCCAGCTTCCAGAAGGCAGTAAGCATGGGTAGCGACAATGCCAAGCACAACCTCGAGGAGCTGACTAAGCAACAAGAGAGCATGTGATTTGAAGAATAAAAGAGATAAGTAATAAGAAAGAATAAACGAGTTTTTTTAATTAAATTTCAAGAAAATGAAACTAAACAAAATTTTATCAATCGGAGCGATCTTCGCTCTAGCGTTGGGTTTAGCTTCTTGTGATAAGGGCAAGAACGAACCTGAGAATGTAAATGGTGGCACAGGCGAAAAGGGCTGGACCTCATTCACCATTGCTCTACCTACTGCAAGTGGCTTGAGAGCCGAAGCAGAAGATGTAGCAAAAGCTAATCGCGGTGATACCTATGGTGGTACTGTAGGTGAGCAGAAAGTTAGTACTGTACGTATCGTTCTTTATAAGGATGATGTGGTGAAGCATGTGTTTACACCTGGCATTACTGCTAATGGTACTGATGCTTTCACAGGTGAAGTATCTACTGAAGCAACAGCTACTGCTACGAAGAGTAGATTTACTACCAAGGCATTTCAGATTGAAAAGGCTGTATATGAAGTATATGTATTCCTCAATCCTACTGAATTTGTTAATAACAATACCAAGGAGGGAACGCACAAGAATGCATTGATGAATAATTCAGCTGCCTACGAAGAAGCTAAATTGACTTCCAATGAGGGCTTCTTCATGAGTAATGCTAAGGGTGGTGTTCTAACTGACGTTGATGCCAACTTCAAGCCTACTGCAGCTGCAGCTGAAGCAGCTACTGCATCCGTAAAGGTGCCAGTTGAGCGTGCTGTAGCTAAGGTGTTTGTGAATAGCTCTGTGTCTGGTGTAGCTAATGAAGCTAAAGCTGAAGTGAAGCGATTTGCCCTTGACGTGATCAATAAGAAGTACTATGCTGTTCGCCACATGGGCTTTACCACAGATGGTACAACTCCTGAGCTTAAGGAAACTACTGCTGATGCTCGTATGAAATCTTATGCCGTAGACCCAAATATGAAAGGTGATCCTAAGCTTTTTGCTATAGCTGAACCCAAAGATCTTACTGATGAATTCTCATACATTGGTGCTGGTAAGACTTTCGCTGGGCCTGATTTTCCTCATACTGTAAAGACTGCTGGTTTTAGCGATGAAAATGGTATCTATGTGGCTGAAAATACAATGGATGCTGCTGAGCAGTTTGAAGTGGCTACTACTCGCGTAGTATTCGAAGTAGTATATGCTCCACAAGGAATTGAGCTAGGTAAATCTTTCGTAGAGTACAAGGGAATGACCTTTAAGCCAGAAGCTTTCCAAGCTAAGATCGACGCATACGTTGCAGATGACACAAAGACTGATGCTGATCTTGGTATGCCTGCTGGTTTTACTGATGCGGTAAAAGCTCTTGGTACTGATACAAAATTGGATTTTACTACTAAATCATTTGTGAATGGTGATATTAAGTTCTACCTAAATGGGGTAAGCTACTATAAGACTACCATCCGTCACTTCCATGATGATTTGGATAAAGGTAATACAGATGTGGACATGCACTATGGTCGCTATGGTGTAGTGCGTAATAATATCTACAAGCTGAGCATTACTAAGATCAGTGGACCTGGTGAACCAGAAATCCCAGAACCAGAAAAGGAAATTCCAGACGATCCAAACAAGAATTACATTGCTGTGGACGTTGACGTACTTCCATGGTTGGTTCGTACACAAGATGTTGAGCTATAATCTGTAAAGATTAATCATTTATATGACTTAGCCCTCCCCATTGTGGAGGTACTCCCAAGTGGGGAGGGCTATTCTTTTTTATTACACATATTTTGATATAAGTATGAATATGAAAGCCTTTGTTAATAACACCATTATTGCGGTATTGGTATCATTATTTACTGTTTTTGGTCTGACTTCATGTGATAAATTCATCTACGAGGACCTTGAGCCTTGCGGTCTGGATGTACGATTTATCTATGATTACAACCTTAAGTATGCTGATGCTTTTCCTCATGAGGTGAAGAAGGTGGATCTATTCATCTTTGATGAGCAAGGCGTATTCATTGAGAATATTACTGTGGAGAATGATGCCTTCCCCAAGGATTATCTCCTCCATGTGAATCTTCCTCAAGGTAAATATCAATTTATCACTTGGGCAGGTCTGTACGATCGTTCGTATGACTTTCCAAATCTTATCCCAGGTAAATCTACCACAGAGGATATTAAGGTGGCGATAAAGCATCAATCAGGCATTCTAGATAGAGAGCTAGATGGTCTGTGGCATGGTATCGTCCAAGATGTAACGGTGGGTAACAATCCGGACCAAATTGTTACGGTACCCTTAGTCAAGGATACCAATATCTTTAGGCTGATCATGATTTCCAAAAATCCTGCTACTCCAATAGATGCTAGTAAATATGATTTTGAAATCATCTCAGATAATGGGTATTATACATCCCATAATGATGTCATCAAGGATAATGTCATCAAGTATACTCCCTACTATCGAGAGAATCTGAAGAATACTCAGTCGCCTGCTCCAGGACTTGTGAATTTCGCATCGGCTGTAGTAGAATTGAATACAGGGCGTTTGATGGATAATCAAGAGAATATATTGATCATTCGGGATAAGTCCAATGGCAAGGTATTGCTTGAGGCTAATCTCAATGAGTTGATCTTTGCTCTAAAGCTAGAAAAGTATAGTGGAATGCCGATGCAAGAGTTCTTGGATCGTAAGGATGAATATGTACTCACATTTATCTTTACTGAGGGAACTGCTCCTGACCCCGATTTCCTCAGTGTGGAAATCTTTATCGAAGATTGGCTGGTGCGGGAGCAAAAGGTGGAGAAATAAAATTATTATTGAGCTACGATGAACTCTAAGAATATACATACATACGGAAGCTTATTGCTCCTTTTCCTTGCCATCCTGATGGTTCATGGGTGTAAGCCTCGTGAGGTGGATTCGAGTGATGGTATGGCCCGGATGGCCCTAACATTGCGAACCATCAATACAGATAATGAGGATAGGGTGGCGTCTCTCCGTATGATTATGGCAGAGTCCGCTACTGGTAAGGTCATCTATAATGGTAAGCCTATATTCCCCTCTGGAGACTTTAAGCAGCGCTCAGAAGTCATCGAGGTGAAGAATGCAGGGCTCTACGACTTTTACTTCTTTGCCAATGAAGATGATCCAGGGATTTCTGCAGCACAGAGGACCAAGATACAGACTCTGAGAAATGTGGCTCAGCTATATCCTCAAGAGAAGATTCCTTTTGATCCTGATTTTGATCCATCTAAGAGCCTATTCCCAATGCTCGCCGTGTACAAGAATGTATCGGTATCTGGTGGCTCAATTGATGACCCTCAGGTCATCCCTGTAACCCTCATCCGCAACTTCTCAAAGGTTACCATTAATATCAATCGAAAGATTGAAGTGCCTGGGGCTAAGCATGCGGTCATCAAGAAGGTTTATCTCAAAAACTTAGCTACTCAGTTTATTCCTCTATTTACGATGAGGACTCATGCGGAAGAAGGGCTGGGGATCACATCCTCGACCACTACTAAGGAGCTGTCTACTCCACTGCCTGCAGTTCCTTATGACACAAAAGGAGAAATATTTAGTGAGAGTATGTATATCTCTGAGCTTCTTCGACAAGGGACGGATCCACAAGGAACTACAGTAGTCATCGAATATACTCAGACCGCTGATGCTACATCGGCACTTAAGACCTTAGAGTTGCCTATCGATATTCAGTATATCGACGAATTGGAGACCATCTTCGCTCACTTAGGGCTGATGATGAAGCCAGAAGATATTACTAAGTTTACGACCCAAAGTATTCTTAGGAATATGCACTACATCGTGAATATCAATATCTCGGATGCTCAGACCCAGCCAGTAGTTCGTCTCGAAGTGGAACCTTGGACCTTGATCGCTAATGATTTCACCTCCACCGACGATTATATGAATGCCAGTAAGGAGGATGTGGTGATGAATTATCCCAATGGGGATCCCAATAGCTTCATGATTTTGAGCAACTTCGAAAATAAGATTTTGAGCAACTTCGAAAATAAGATCTTGAGCTACAGCGTGGAGTATGCTGATCCCTTGGATACGGATTGGTTCACAATGACTCCAGCTAACCCTACGTATATCACCGGTAACTTAGAATTCAGAACTTCGACTACCTCTGAAAATATCGGGGGAACCCCTCGAATTGCTACGGTGACCTTCCACGTTGATGGTTATGCCCATGATGTGAGAGTCAGGGTGGTACAATTGCCGAGACAGGATATTGTGACCCGCAAGTATGTCAATTTTATTGGCACAGGGGGAATAGTAAATATTAGCGTGAATAACTATGGCTATGACTGGCGTGCAGAGGTCGTAGAGAGCTACAGCACTATCGCTGGTAATCCCGACTGGGTCACTCTAATGAAGAATGGCTCGCAGCTAACCATCAATGCCGCAACCACGAATGATGTCAACCTCTTGAGGTATGCTGTAGTCAAGATCTACGATGGCTCTGATCGTGCTGCCTATATCTGGGTAGAGCAGGGTAACTACAAGGAGGTGACGGTGAATGGCTATACCATCCTTGACCGAAACTTAGGCGCCCTTAGGTCGGCTACCAACCGAAATGCATGGACGGAGGGGGCTCCTATCTCGAATCAAGAACGCGTAAGGATGAACGGTTTTTACTACCAATGGGGTAGGGTGCCTGATGGATATCACTGGCATGGGATCAATGTACTGGATGGTACCATAAATACTTCTCTCACTTCTGAACAGCTGAATGCATATCCTGTGGACTATGTTACTCATCCTGATGCTATGCCTCATAAGTGGTGGGACCCAGTAGTGCCTGGCTCCCAAGACCCTCAGTATGGCAGATTCATCACTGCTGAGCCTTGGCTAAGCAGCTCGGGAGCATTCCCTCCACTGTGGGGTTCTCCCAAGAAGGTCGGGGTTGATCCTTGTCCTGAGGGGTATAGGGTACCTACACTTGCTGAAATGAATGGAATTTTGAGTAATCTTAAATACTTGGAGCATACACATGGCTTTTGGGCAAAGAGTAGTGATGGTAACACCGATGTCTATTTCCCACGTGCACAATTTAGGGCTTCTAATGGTACCCTCTATGATTGGCTTGAACCAAATACATATCCTACCTATTACTCGACCAGCGAGCTATACAATAATTTGAATTCCAAGGTTTCCTTCCTCTTTATTCATGAAACGCAAGCTCGCGAATATGACTATCCAGTAAGTTATGGGATACCTGTTAGGTGCATCAAAGAATGAAATGGACCATAAAGAATTGTTTGATATGAATATAAGCAAAAAAAATATATACCTTTTCTGGATAGGATTGCTGTCGGCATTCTTTATGTCTTCGTGTAGACCAGGGTCGAGGTATGGCATGCCAGAAGGAGATGAAGCTAATGTCTCCATACAATTTTCGCTAAAGGGCAATGAGGTGGTGCTGAGAGCTACCGAGGTGGGAACTGAAGCTGAAGACCTTATTGACCACGTGGATTTATACATTTTCAATAAGTCTACGGGTGAATTTGTGAGCCATCAAACCTTTGCTAAAGCAGCTATTAAAGCGGTCAATACATACACATTTGACGTCAAGGCATCTGTTAATCAGAATGTGGAATATACGTTTGTCGCGCTTGCCAATATGCGTATTGGCACGGCACCTGCATCTCCAAGTAATATAGATGCTTTGCGTGAGCTGCCGGTCAATGGCATGCCAGCTTCTCCATTTGTCATGTATGGAGAAGTCACTGCGACGGTACAGTCGGACAATGATATTGTGCACGTGCCAATGGAGAGGAATTGTGCTGCGATTGACATACAAAATGTGGATCCTACGTTCACATTGGAGGAGGGCTTTTGGATATATAATATCGAGCAGAATGGATACGTGTATGCCGACCCCTCTACTGTAGCAGGGTTCATGAGTTCACTGTCGGGTGAAATCCAATTGACGGGTACTTCTGCAAGAGCTTATACTCATCCTCGCAATGTAACCGTTAGTGAAACAAATCCTGCCACCTTTATCATCTTCAAGGGGAAGATGGCGAATGGTCAGTCTGCATACTATCGTACTGATGTGAATGTAGTCAATGGCCAGCAAGTGCTTGAGAAGAATCACATCTACAGGGTGATGATCACAAAGGTTACCGACCTGGGATATGCTACATTGGAGGAGGCCAAAGCTGCTACAGCTGATAAGAAAGTGGTGTACACGGTATCAGACTGGGACAATAAGAATGAATCCAGCGTTAGTTTCTTCGGTAATTATTTCCTTAAATTGGAAAAGAGGTCTTTCTTCTTTGACTATGCACAGCAATCTGAGAGCGTAGAGGTGGTTACCAATGCTCCTGGAATCGCTATCACCCCTCCTGGAGAGATGGCTATTGATTTGGAAGGGAATAGAACGTTCACGAATTCAGTAGCGGGCTGGTGTGCCGTAAAGGAGGCTTTCTTAGATGAAGTCAATGGCATAAGAAGATATCTGCTTAATGTAGGTGTTTTTGAGAATCTCGAAAAAGAAGAGATGCGGAGTGCTGGCTTTTATGTCAGTGCTACTGGCATCCATACAGATGACCTAAAGGTATTGGGAGAAATTGATCAAGTGAATTTTAATTACTATCTCCCTTATACCCCTAATTTCAAGCTGACTCCAGATGTCTTTTATGACTCTAGTACAGACGAATCGGAGTATGTTTCCACGATCACGTTGCCTTTGTCTCGTCAGGAGTGGATTGTGGAAGAATATTTTGATGATGTTGATAATCCCATTATTGCCTCCATTGCTGATAAGAATGGTGTAATTACCACTTTTACTACATCAGATGAGGCTGGAGTGCGTTTTAATGAAAGTCTAAAACGATCTATTGGGGATGGTAAGATTACGATTCGTACCAATAAACTGGCTAATGGTGTGGAGCGAAAACCTCGGGTGGCGAGGGTGCTCGTTGCTTCGGGAGAGGGCGGTAAGAGATACTTTCAGGAGATCTATATTTTTCAAGATTTTAATCTGAAGTACAATATTACCTACCCAGCGTCAGTCTCTGATGAAATGAAGCGTGCGAAATATGTGATCGAGACGCCATTATTTGAAACGAATCCACTAACTTACGATGTGGCTGTAACCAGTAACACCTCATGGAGGGCAGAGATACAACCCAAGGAAGCTGAGTCATGGGTGACATTTGACGCCACCACGCCTCCTGAGCACCAGCACACAGCAGGTCATTACTTGGACGAAACGAGCTCCTTTAAGGTGGTCGTACAGCCTAATGATGCTGAACCCATAGTGGGAGGTTATCCTCCTGCTCGACAAGCGGTCGTAAATATCGTCTGTTATCAAGGGACAGGTGCTGAAGAGGTGGTGTTTAGAACAACTGAGATTGTCGTCTACCAAGGAGGATATGTCAAGATCGGTGAGGATATTTGGTTGGATAGGAATCTTAAAACAGGTTATTGGTATTCACGTGAGTATTGGAATACTGGGGAAGATACTGATGGTTATGACTATTACTACCCCATGCTTTATCCTTACGCGATACCAGTAGGCCTCTCTACCGACCACTATGGCGCCTATGCACGCAATAATACTACCATGCCCAGGATCAATACTTATGATTACGGTGATGATGGCTATTTTATGTCGGGAGCTCCACAAAGTGGTTATGGTACATATTTCGGAAGGGTTGGATATGGTGGATATAAGCAATTTCCAGTATTGGACGTTACAAAATCTCATTGGGACCCATCTTATACCACTTACAATCCTTGCCCTCCTGGATGGCAAGTGCCTTGGTTAGCTCAGTGGAATCCTATCATTGATCTAGTGAATGGTGGGTACTATTATGGGAAGCCTCTGGATGTCTCTCTCAATCCACTCATTTCGGCAAAAAATGGAGAGATGGTGGTGCACAATGCTGGAAGGTACATTACCGTAGCCCCTGTGGAAGGTACCAATGGAGGGGCGGTTGATTGGTATTTACCTGCTGCAGGGAGTAGGATTATCAATGGTGTAGACGTTGTCTTCCCTGGTGTATATGGTCAATATAAAGCCGCCGACCAATACTATGATCAAGATCAAATAAGGCATTTCCACTTTACTCACAATAGTGCTTTTATCTACCCTGATAACCGAGGAGCAGCTAGCTCGGTGCGTTGTGTTAAGGTAAAATGATGGAGATAAAAAAGTTATCGAATATGAAATATAGAATAGGTTTATTGGTTTCATTCCTCCTATCTGTGCTCTTTCTAGGCAGTTGTGTCTTGGAGCAAAGATCGTCATGCGTCAATGAGGGTGAGATAAACGTGGATGTGGAATTTAGTGTGTCTGAGTTGGCAGCTCCTACTCGTGCAGTCGAGCACGGGGATTTGCCTGAGGAGGCTCAATTGCAAAGCCTGACGCTATTTGCGGTAGGTGGTGCTACGTCCCAACGATTTGATTTTGACTTTAAGGCAAATCCAATTACAGCAGGTCTTTTCTCATCGAGAATTACTCTGGATGCAGGGACCTATAGCTTCTATGCGATCGCAAATGCACCTGATGGGTTATTGACCCTGGGTAAGGTGTATAGTAAAGCGGAATTAGACGCACTCGTCGTTTCTGCCCCAAACCAGCCTGCCGCTCCGTTTATTATGACAGGGGAGATCGCAAATATCTCCATCTCAGCAACTGAGAAAGTGCCTATTCGTCTCGAACGATTAGTGGCTAAGATTGATCTGATCAGTACTGCTCCTGACTTTACGCTTACGGGGGCTGCTCTCTATCAAGTCGCACAATCGGCTTACCTGATGCCTCACATATCCAAGAGTGGTAAGGATGAATGGCCTATATTGCCTCCTTCACTCAGTAGGGGTAATTACACCACAGAGGTGGCAGCATCTGGCAATCAGATCCTGAATGCACTCTATTGTTACGAATCTTTCAATTCGGATGCTCAGAAATTTATCAATAATGTGAGCTTGGTGGTTCATGGTACTTATAATGGACAGGAAGGCTATTACCGAATAGATATTAGGGATTTTAGAGGACGTCAATGGGTGAGACGTAATACCCGCTATCAAATCACCATCGAAAGCGTTTCGGGCTATGGCTATGCTACGATTGATGATGCCATGCAAAATAAGCCTGCAAACATGGTGTTGGGGATTGCTACCCGACTAGATAAAGATATAACATCAGAGTACATGGTGTTTGATGGGGAGTATTTCTTAGGAGTATCGAAAACTAAAATCTCTCACAACTATGAATCCACCAAAGATGAAACAGGAACAGTCAATGGCGTTGATAAAATTATTCCTGCCGCAGTACCAGGAACAGATTTTTTAGAGGTTTATACTAACGTGCCTGGTGGTGTGTGGAATTATGGTTTGGAGGGTGATGTGCTTCCAACCTTTACCCATCCGGACTTTGGGGAACAGACCGATTATAAATGGCTTTTTGTGGAGAGAGAAGCCGATGATCCTGCTACTCCTGTGGATGAATCGAAGCAATTTTTGCTATTCGACTTTTATGATCTCCGTAATTGGGAAGGTCCTGATGGAAATATTGTGCTGCCGGACAATAGATATGCTACTCTATCAATATGGGTAGAGGGTCGTCCAAATCTGAAATTGGGTGTGGCGGTTGAGCAATTGAATCTTGATGCGTTTTATGACCATATCGATACAGGGCAAGATTTATTTACATCCAATGGTCGTCAGAAAGACGTTTTCCGAACAAATGTTTCCACGAACTGGCCCTTAACCCCTTGGCAGGTGAAGGAGGTGCTTAGTTCTACTGGTGATGCTTCTTGGGTAACGGTTTCACCCAATATTGGTGTATTTCAGGAAGGACCGGGAGCTCTTAGGATCGAGGTGGATCAACTACCTAGCGATATCTTCTACAGAGAGGCCTTTGTGGTGTTGGAGACCGATCCTTTGCCCAATTCTCCTGCGTATAGAAAGGTGATTCGTGTGATTTCGGGTTTGGACCTGAGTTATCAGATTGAGTATCCTTCAACATCCCAAAAATATGCTGATCTAAACAGAACGACGAGGGTAATCGAAACCCCACTAAATCAAGATATGGCCTACATCTACACGGTCAATGTACAGAGTACGCAGAAGTGGAAAGTACAGGCTTCGCATCCATGGATTAAAGTATCACAACCAACGTTTGTGGGGGGTAGCTACAACACCTCATTTACTGTTGAGGTTCCAGTCAATACTGGAAATGGTACGGATATTGGTGGCTTGAAAAAGGCTCGTGAAGGGTATGTGGATATCTTGGGAGACCAGATGCATCAGAGAATCATGGTGTACCAAGGAGGGTATGTGCAGATTGGCAATGATATCTGGATGGATAGAAATCTCAAATCTTCTAGGTTTAGAAAAGGATTTTATTATAATGCCATTCCAATTGGTTATAGAGCCTATTTAACTGCTACTTCTTCAAGATTGGACGAGATATTATATCCAGCTGCTGTACCTATTGCCTTTGACGGAGCAATGACAGCTTGCTATGGCGATCATCGATCTCCTACTCCTGGTATTGCAGTGACTGGGCTGATAAAGGGGTATGATGCTACTAAAGGGCATCTTTACGACCCATACAGTTACAATATTACTCAGAATGATGATGGGTACTTCGCGTGGGGACAGTCAACTCCTATGATGATGAGGAAGAATGATAAATATAATCTTGAAAAGACATGCTGGAATATCAACTATAAAGTATCTGATGATATATTGATCGATAATTCTAAGAAAGGATTAACGGATCCATGTCCTACTGGATGGCGTACCCCATCTTACCTAGAATTGCGCAATCTAAGTACTTATCTTAATAAAGGTGTTCGTAAGTATTATAGTGGTTTTGAGGACATCAGTGGACCTCGTAATCCTGATGATTTGAATAATGGGTTATTCTTCTACAACGCTGATAAAGTGAGTTGTTGGTTCCCATTCTCAGGTTACCGTGAGAGTACTCTTGTCAGTAACGCTGGGGTCTTAACCAATAGAGGTAAAGAAGGTAGGTATTATACAAATGGTATTCCAGATGGGATCAATCCTTTCTATCTAGGATATTCAGAGACAAGAGCTGATATGCAGCAAAATGATGGTTTCTTTGGATATTCAGTTCGCTGTATCAGGGATAAGGATAAGTAAGGATTCTGAAATAGATATGATGAGAGATGCTGTACTTTATTTGTGCAGCATCTCTTTTATTTAGTATCTAGGCTCCCTTTTTCTCGGACGTCTCGGACGGCTCTGACTCCTCTGACTCCTCGGAGGCGTCCGAGAGGTCTGGAGAATGGCACTTCGTGCAACAGTCTCGTCTGAGGAGTCAGAGATAAGGAAACAATGCCACGATGAAGAAAGGTGATCTTTTTGTAGGCTTTTTGTGGGATTATGAGTAGCTTTGGGGAGTTATGATGGAGGATTTTTTACCTATTAGAGGGGGGTATCGCCAGCTTCGTGCTTTCAAGGTGTCGGAGATGATTTACGACCTCACCTTTCACTTCACAGAGCGTTGCTTGAATCGGGGCGATCGTGCGGTGGATCAGATGGTGCAGGCTGCACGCTCAGGTAAGCAGAATATAGCGGAGGGGAGCGAGGCGGCTACTACTTCTCGGGAGACCGAGATTAAGCTCACCAATGTAGCTAAGGCGAGTTTGGAGGAGTTGCTCATCGATTATGAGGATTACCTCAGGGTGCGTGGTTTGGAGCAATGGGGATTGGAGCATCCACGATATAGAGACTGTTGCACGGTGGCGAACTACTGCGTTACTTTCGACATTCGGCTTCGGTCACGTACGTGAGTACGCTTCCGTCAGCCTCAGTCTCAGTGCCTTGTATTTCACCACCGTGCAACGTCTCAGCCGATTTGCTTGCAAATTGGCGAGAATGGCACTTCGTGCAACATTCTCATACAATCATCTACGTGCCTATGCTCGTAGTAAAAGGGTGGAGCAGGAGCAGGGATAGCTGCTGCCGCTCCTTGGTGATGAGGAGATGGCGACCTAGCGATTACGCTGATCCATCAGGAAGCTATCTGATTGAGCGACAGAAGGAGCAGTTTTTGAAGGAAGGCGGGATGAGGGAGCAGATGTCGGCTGCGCGGCACCACCGGGCTACTACTGATGGCTAGGGAGGGCGGTGGCTCTGCAAAAAAATGGTAACTTTGTGGGCTATAAGTGATAGACTATTCGCAATGGATTGGATGCAAGTAATAGAGATAGCCGCTGCTACTATAGGGCTGATATACGTCTGGTTGGAGCTGAAGGCGAGTGTGTGGCTATGGCCTGTGGGCATTGTGCTACCGCTTTTCTGGATATACATCTCGTGGCACAGTGAGGTGTACGGTAATGTTTTGGTCAATATCTATTATATCATCGCTTGTGTCTGGGGTTGGAGGGAGTGGCTCAAACACAAAAAAGAGGGGACTACTGATGCCGAGCGCCCTATCTCCTTTATCGGTAAGCGGACGCTTTTGTGGGTGGTGGCTATTGCTGTAGCACTTGCGCTGCTGCTTGCCCCTGCCTACGATAGGTTTATGCAGAGTCCTTTCCCTTACTGGGATGGTATCGCTACTTCGGTAAGCTTCGTGGGCATGTGGTTGCTCGCTAAGAAGTATATGGAGAACTGGTACTGCTGGATCCTCTCCAATGTTATTTATAGTTGCCTCTACTTTGTCCAAGGCTTCACTATCTCAGGTATTTTCTTTACCCTCTACACTGCTATCGCCATTGCTGGTTACTTTAATTGGCGACGCATGATGCACATACAGTCATGAAGACCATCAACTTTTGTCTCCCCTATATTCCTACTGCGCTAGTGGTCGCCCACGGTGACCTTTATGAGGATGCCGAGACCCTTCGCCTTATCGAAGTGGCTCAGCATATTGTGGTTTGCGATGGGGCACTAGAGCGCTATCTAGAACTCTCCGACCGCTGTCCCGACATGGTGATAGGGGATGGTGACTCGGTGAACCCTGCCGACTTGGAGCGGATAGGTGCGCCTTTTACGAAAGTAGAAGAGCAAGAAACCAACGATCTTACCAAGGCAGTGACCTATGCCCTTGCGCAAGGGTGGCACGAGATTGCTATTGTAGGGGCAACCGGTAGGCGCGAGGATCATACCCTAGGGAATATCTTTTTGCTGCCCGACTATTATAAGAGCGGTGCGGAGGTGCGCCTCTACAGTCCGTTCGGTATTATGATGCCCTTCTGCGGGACAGTGGTACTAGAGACCGAGATGGGGCGAGAGCTCTCTCTCTTTGCTGTGGAGCCCAAGCCGATGAGTGCACGAGGCGTGGCCTATCCTTTTGAGCACCGAGTGTTTACCGCACTCTGGCAAGCGACGCTCAACCAAGTGACCCAGTCCAGGGTAGAGCTATGGAGCGAAGGAGTTGCACTATTTTTTGTATCCACGGAGAAGAGAAACTAAATGGCGCAGAAATACTATATTGTATGGGAGGGGCACCAACCAGGTATTTATGATACTTGGGCAGAGTGTAAGGCTCAGGTGATGCACTACAGTCGTCCTAAGTACAAGAGTTTTAAGGGAATCACAAGAGCCGAGGCAGAGGAGCTCTTTGAGCATCCCGAAGCAGCACGAGGGGAGGGCGAGCCAGAAATAGTTTCGCGCAGCAGTACGATAGACCAGAGTGCTATAGCGGTGGATGCCTCTACTACGGGGAACCCTGGTCCTATGGAATACCGTGGGGTATGGGTAGAGACGGGCGATATTGTCTTCAGTAGCAAGGTGTACCCAGTAGGGACAAATAATATAGGCGAATTCCTCGCCATTGTCCATGCCATGGCTTGGATGAAACAGCACAACTATTATGTGCCCATCTATACCGATAGTATGACCGCACAGTCGTGGGTGCGGAAGCACCATTATAAGACAACCCTTCCTTTTGAGCAACAGACCTTGGAACTCTATCAGGTGCTCCAACGCGCTAAACAATGGTTGGATGAGAACGACCTCTCGGTCTACTCTATTAGGAAGTGGGAGACCAAAGAGTGGGGCGAGATACCTGCAGACTATGGTAGAAAATGATGATGAAAAGAGCTATCATACTAATTAATACGGGTTCGCCAGAGAGTTTGGCGCTCAGTGATGTGCGTGCCTTCCTAGAGGCGTTCCTCACAGATAAGCGGATCATCAACCTCCCTTCTGTACTTAGAATCTTACTCGTGAAGGGCATTATAGTGCCTCGTAGGGCACCCAAGACACGGGATAAGTATGCACTCATCTGGGAAGAAGAGGGAGCACCGCTTGTGCTCAGATCGGTCGAACTCGTTCGAGAGGTTCAACGCATCAGCGGAGTGCCTACCTTTACAGCCATGAGATACCAAAAGGGTTCGCTAAAGCGCACCCTTGATAAGGCTGCCCAACGTGGGTGCGAAGAGGTGGTATTGGTACCGCTCTTCCCGCACTATGCGAGGAGTAGCTACGAGAGTGCTATTGCCCATGCCATGGAGGTGTGGCAGCAGGGAGCGTACACGTTTGCCCTTAGGTCCGTAGCACCCTATTACCATCACCCTATATATATAGAGGCTCTAGCCGAACAAGTGTCCCAATCCGTACCGATGGGCTTTCACTTGGTATTTTCCTACCACGGCATCCCACTAGCTCAGGCAAAGCCCTATCTAGGGAATATAGAGAAAGACTATGAGCGACAGTGCCACGAGACTACACGCCTGCTGATGGCGCACCCTTGGGTGAAGTCGCTCCAGCTCACCCACGAGGTAGCGTATCAGTCTCGCTTCGGAAGTACTAAATGGTTATCGCCAACCCTAGAAGAGCGTTTGGCGCATCTGCCCAGTGAAGGACATAAGAAAGTGGCTGTGG
Organism: Porphyromonas levii; assembly: GCF_018206105.1. Taxonomy (NCBI): domain Bacteria; kingdom Pseudomonadati; phylum Bacteroidota; class Bacteroidia; order Bacteroidales; family Porphyromonadaceae; genus Porphyromonas; species Porphyromonas levii. Next base: position 34,423 of record NZ_JADRGN010000014.1, on the reverse strand, counting down.
TATGCCCCTCCTTCGTCTGCGATGGACTAGAGACTACTTGGGAGATCGGTATACACCTAAAAGCAATGTGGGCAGGCGACCAGTTTACCTTAGTCCCATGCCCCAACGCTTCGCATACTATGGCAAGAGCCATTGTAGACTTGATCAATCATTCCACCACAGATGTAGAAAGATGGATAGCACCATGAGTCAGCTTTATTTTATACACCACAGCAGTTACCTGTGGGTCGGCACCGATGCCATGATCCTATGGGATTATTATGGCAAGGGCGAGGTGGCTTCCCTCCTTGCTCAATACAGTGAGAAACGCCTCTATATTATGGCTACGCACTCCCATGGCGATCATTACTCCCCTGTCCTATTTAGTCCTCAGTTCGCCCAACATAGGGGTGGTGTGCAGTATATTTTCCACAGAGAGCTAGAAGAGGTCGTGGCACGTGAAGAGGTGGTATTCCTAGAGACCGAAGAAGAGTGGACCGATGGTGTGGTTCGGGTGAAAGCACTGGGGAGCACCGACTGTGGTGGTAGCTTCTATGTAGAGGTGCATGGGCTACAGCTCTTCCATGCAGGAGACCTCAATAACTGGCACTGGAATGAAGAGGCAGATGAAGAGTACGTAGAGCTCTATGAAGCACAGTGGCAGCGAGAGCTACGGCGGTTGACTACCTCCATTGAGGCACTCGACCTACTGATGTTCCCTACCGACCTTCGCTTGGGTAGAGATTATCTAAAGGGGCTTCGCGAGCTTCTCGCAGTCGTGACCGTGAAGTACTTAGCGCCCATGCACCTCAATGGGACACTAGACCCCGAAGAACTAGAAGCCCTCTGCAGAGCACATGGTATTACCTTATTATTACCACAGACCTCGGTGGCTAGCGTATTGGTATGAAACTAACGAAGTTGATCAAAGATTATGCCCTATTTTGGGCGATGGTACTAGGCGCTATCTTCTACCCTTGGCTCTGGCAGTTGGCACCCCTCTGTACCTATACTCTCTTCCTGATGCTTTTTCTCTCGTATACCAAGATAAAGCCGAGCGAGATAAGGCTGAAGTACACCCATGGCATCATGTTTGCCGTCCAATGGGTGCTAGGCATCTTAGCGTACTTCGTGATTGAACCTTTTGACCGCCTGATAGCCATAGGCGTGTCGGCTCTTATCCTCACACCTACAGCTACAGCGGCTGCGGTGATTACGGGGATGCTGGGGGGCAATATAGCCTTCGTCACTACTTACATGATTGTCAGCAATATTGCCATAGCCCTTATCGGTCCAGTACTCATTGGAGCTGTCCATCCCGATATGGGGGGCAGCTACTGGTCCATGGTACTCGCCATCTTTGGCAAAGTGTCGGCGCTACTGGTACTACCGCTCGTGATTGTGTGGACCTTGAGGTATGCGCTGCCCAAGGTACACGACCGCATAGCGAAGCTAAGTAGCTGGACCTTCTGGATATGGGCTTTCAATATCATGGTACTTATGTCGAGCGCTGTACATACCTTTGTCGTTAGCGAACAGCTTACCATCAGGTACACAGGTCTACTCATGCTCATCACCACGATGACCACCTTGGCGCTCTACTTCCTAGGTGGGCGTTGCGCGTCATGGACAGGCGAACGAGTGGTAAACGGTCGGCAGACCCTTGGTCAGAAGAATACGGTATTCACCATCTGGCTAGCGATAACCTTCTTAGATCCCGAGATAGCCTTTTTCCCCACACTGTATATAATCACCCAAAATGTTATCAATTCGCTAGAGTTGGCAGCTTATAGAAGACACAATGGCACGAATTAGTAAAGATATGACCTCGGTGTATCTCGCAGGAGAGCGAGACGAGCGTATGATGAGGTTTCTACAGGTACGCAATGAGCTACCGAGAGCGCTGGCAGAGGGGAAATACCCCATCCGCGTAGATATGACCTGGAGCTACGAAGGTGATAAGTCGGGTATGCCTTCGGACGATGTAACAGAGCAAATGGGCACTCTAGAGGAAGCCCTTATCCCGGCACTAGAGAAAAACAATCTGGCACTCCTCGCTTACCAATTGACTGGCGAGGGAGAGCGTCTCTGGTGCTTCTATACCCGCAACCTCCCTGCATTTCAGGAGACCCTCAATGAGGCGCTCTCCGAACTCCCTCTATTCCCTCTAGCATTTTATGCCGAAGAGGATCGTGAGGGCGAAGCCTTTAGTGAAGTAATTCCATTTATCAATAAAGAGAACGAAGTATGAAGAAAGTGTTATTCGTAACCCTAGCACTGCTCTTAGCAGCGTGCGGAGGAGAGGAGAAGAAAAGCGAAGTGCTAAAAGTAGGGGCGATGTCTTCGCTCGACTACATCCCCTATGTACTAGCGGAGGAGCTCGGCTACACCGATAGTCTAGGAGTGGATCTCGAGATTGTGAAGTTTTTCTCTGCCAATGATCGCGATGCCGCATTCCGTAGCGGACAGGTTGATGGCACCGTAACCGACTACACTGGGGCAGCCATACAGCATGCCGCTGGTCTGCCTCTTGCGCTTGTGGTGAAGCACGATGGCTATTTCGAGATGATGGCACAGCCTTCTCTGGCATCTATGGCAGAGCTAAAGGGAAAGAAGGTGTCTGTATCCCGCAACACGGTGATCGAGTACGCTACAGATAAGATGCTAGAGGTTGCGGGTCTTAGTCCTGAGGAGGTAGAGAAGCCCGAGGTGAATAAGATTCCGCTTAGGATGGAGATGATGGTAGGCGGTGAGGTAGATGCTTCGGTATTCCCCGACCCATTCATCACCATCTCCAAGGCAAAGGGATTTGTATCGCTCAGTTCTACTCGTGACCTAGGTATTTCGGTTACGGGTACTATCTTTAGCCAAAAGGCACTTACCGAAAAGGGTGAAGCAATCAAGGCACTGATGACAGCGTACAACCTTGCTGTAGACTATATCAATAGCCATCCTCGGGAAGAGTGGCAGGAAATCCTGATAGAGGATGCAGGTATCCCCGCAGAGCTGGTGAGCCAGGTGGTATTGCCTACCTATAGGCATGCCGAGCAGCCTAGCCAGAAGGAGATAAAAGAGACTATAGAGTGGCTCAAAGCGAGAGCACTAGTGCCAGTAGAGTACGAGGGAGAAGGTCTGGTGTACAGTGGTATCTATTAAGGACTTATCTTACTTCTACCAAAGCCGTGAAGGCATTACCCAAGCGATAGAGGGGCTGACCTGCTCTGTGGCGGATGGGGAGGTGCTTGGACTTGTTGGCGCTTCGGGCAGCGGCAAGTCCACCCTCCTCCATATTCTCTCAGGAATATTGCAAGACTATAAGGGTGAGGTACTGATTAACGGAGAAAGCCCCAATCCCAAGCACCATTCGATCGCACTAGTGCCCCAGCACTTTGGTCTGCTTCCATGGAAGAGCGTAAGGGAGAATATCCTACTGCCCCAAGCCTTTGGCAAAGCGTGTCCGAGAGCCAGTAAGCTTCCTGAGATTGTGGCGCAGCTAGAGGTAGGTCACCTACTCAAGAGGTATCCCAGCCAGCTTTCCGGAGGGCAAAAACAGCGTGTGGCATTGGCAAGAGCCTTTGTACAGTCGCCCGATCTGCTGCTCATGGATGAGCCATTTTCTGCACTGGATATAGAGACGGCAGAAAAGGGGCGGGCATTCTTCCGCTCCTTCCAAAAAGAACTAGGGGTAACGACTATACTCGTGAGCCATAACCCTCAGGAGATAGAGACACTCACCGATAGGGTACAACGCATGCCATGAGGATAGACGGACGTAAGATACTTTACCGCATCATTGTGGGGGCGCTGCTTATCAACCTAATATGGTTGGCAGGCTACCTATTGCTAGGTGAGCGAGTGATTGCGACACCTCACAGGGTCTTTACTCACATACCCGAGCTACTCACTAGCGGTATGGGTGCTCATTTGGGTGCCAGTTTTAGGCGCCTGCTTATAGGTCTACCTATAGCCCTTATCCTAGGCATCACTACTGCGTGGGTTATGCATCGGTGGCAAGGGTTGGGGCGTATGATGAGTGCCTTTACCTATCTCGCTTATCCTATCCCCAAGCTCGCCCTTCTGCCTATTGTGATGCTAATAGCTGGGCTTGGCGATGGGGGAAAGGTCACGATGATTGTATTGATCATACTCTTCCAAGTCATCGTGAATATCCGAGATAGCCTTGCCAATATCCCTAGGGAGAGCTACCTGATTACCACCTCATTGGGTGCGAGCCAGTGGCAGCTCTTCCGACACCTGCTCTTGCCCGCCATACTCCCCGATATCCTTTCCACCCTCAGAGTAGCTATTGGCACCGCCATATCGGTGCTGTTTGTTACCGAGACCTATGGTACCGATAAGGGTATGGGCTATTTCATTATCGATGCTTGGATGAGGTTCGACTACCTAGATATGTATGGCGGCATCGTGGTACTGAGTATCGCGGGCTTCATCCTATTTGTATTGACAGACATATTAGAACTATGGCTCTGCCGATGGCGGGAGCCTAATATTTATCACCAAAACAATTAATTTAGTTTTTCTATGAAAAGGATTATAACGATTGCTCTTGTAGCTCTATGCGTTACCCTTTCGGCAGTAGCACAGAAGCGCGAAACCTTTGCCGACAGGATTACCTTCGGTGGCTATGGTATGATGAGCGCAGACTTAGCGATGCCTGAAAAGGGCAATACTACGAGCTCATTCTTTATCCCTAGGCTAGAGCTCCTTGGTATGGCAGACATTACGGACAAGTGGAAGGTCGCTGTAACCCTCCAGTTTAATGGACATGTGATGCTCAAGGATATGTATATGCAATACACCTTTATGCCTGAGTTGAAGGTAAAGATGGGACAGTTCAAGACCCCATTCGCTCACGAGAATCAGGTAGCGCCATTCCTCAATCCGACTGCCGCAGGAGGTTCTAATCCTACTGTATACTTTGCTGGTATCGGAATGGATCCTCTGTATTCTGGCACATCGGGACGTGATATAGGTATTGATCTATCTGGTGATCTATGGGATAGGGTGGTTTCCTATCGCCTGATGATGCTCAATGGTAGAGGGATGAATACCAGAGATATAAAGCTCGGCAAGACCTTTGCTGGCTCAATCTATGTGCGTCCGTTCCAAGGCATAGCGCTACACACTTCGTACATGGGAGGTAAGCAGATAGCTATGGGGGCTGCTAAGGGAATAGATGCGGGCAGCCTCTTTACCCGCCATAGGGTAAGTGCTGGTATGACTGCCGACTATGAGCCTATCAGTGTAATGGCTGAATATATGTATGGTAAGGACAATAGCGTAGCGGGTATGGGTGCGTACCTCACGGCTACTGTGCACCTGCCTAAGCGGTACGACGTTGTACTCAGTGGCGATTACCTGAAGACAGACATGAGCCTTAAGGATGCAGCCCTCTATAGTGCTACACTAGGTGTCAATAAGTGGTTCTATGGCAATTGCCGTGCTCAGCTTTTCTATACTTATACGCTACCTACTGAGGGTATGCACTTGGGGCAGAAGGGGCATCTACTCCGCGCACAGTTACAGTTCGCATTTTGATTCCACGCACTGTATCTTACAGAATTGCCCCCGACTTGTCTGGAGTACAAGCCGGGGGCAATTCCCTTAGATGAGCAGACTTTTTCACCTTGGTCCGCGACCGCCGTTAAAGCCAAAACCTCTGCCACGTCTCTGACTCCCGTCCATAGATACGCCACCACCCATATTATTGAAACGGTAGGTGAAGGAGAGCATTACATAAGACGTGATGCCATTGAACTCCCTATCCACAATACTATTAGCCGAGATACGGCGCTGGAAATTGGTGCGCTGTTGCAATAGGTCGTATACTGATAGTTCAATCATCGCATTCTTCTCTTTCAAGAAAGACCAGCTAGCCGAGATATCCCATAGGCAGAAGTTACGCTTGATACCATCGTCATACCCCTTGGCATCCTGGTAGGTGAGCTTGGTATTGAGGGAGATGTTACCTGGGATAGAGATAATTGCTTCTCCGAAGGTGTTATAATCCCAAGTGCGCCTATCGAGCTGTGTGGAGAAGCTATTTGTTACATCCTGAACGGATAGGAAGCCTCCCACTGAGGCTTGAAGCCAAGAGCCATTCCAAGAGATGCGCTGGGAGAGGTTGGGGTACCATACATTGGCGGTATTGAGCTCGCCATTGACGAACCCCTTGTCTTTGGTGTACATTATATGCCCAAAGGTGAAGCTCGTCCACTTGGAGCGAGGACCGCCTATAGGGGTATTGATCATAAAGCCGGCGCGGAGCATTTGATTGCCATCGATATTCTCGTAGGTGGTGCTGCGCATACCTGTAGCTGGGTCGATGGTTTGCTTGGAGGCAACACCATTCTGAGTGTAGCTCCATTGCCCATTGAGGCTAAAGCTCTGGCGAGCTAAGCGCCTATTGAAGTTGGTACTTACCCATACGCTGTGGGAGAAAGAGGGCAGTAGGTCGGGGTTACCCTTAATCTGTGCCAATGGGGAGAGAATGATGGTAGCGGGGTTGAGCTGCTCCATACTTGGTTGGCTAGTACGACCATTGTAAAATAGGTTGAACACCAACGAGTCGGAAGGGCGTATATCCATGATCAGACTAGGGGAGAAGTTCCATACCGTCCTATCCTTATCGAACGTCACCTCTCTCCCCTGAGTGGCTATGGTATGTGTATAGGTAGGATTGGCTCCGAATCCTGCCGAGATACTGCTCTTCCCGAAGCTATACCTGAGCCTCGCCTGTAAGCGATGCGAGAGAGAGGTGTTCTGAGAACCACGGGAGTAGTCGGTATCGAGGAGCGTATAGGCACCACTGGTATCCTTGTTGTAGGTGGATTGGTCGCTTGCCCGCTTATTATAGTCCAAATGATAGCCTAGCTGGACAGCCCAGCGCTCACTGAAGGGCTCTAGATACATGATACGAGAGCCCATGCGTAGGCTATTGTTCCACTTGTTGTTGTACTGATCCCTTATCTGATCTCCCCTCCCATTATAGAAATGAGTAGTGGAGCGGTTGTATCCATCCCCGCTATTATTGGAGTAGTTTGTAAAGAGCTGTGTGTATATATTACGTCCTGGCTCATTGAAAGTGTGACTAAAGTGGAGACGTCCACCCAGTTCATAGCCATGGTTTTGAGTAGAGTTATCGGAAGTACCTTCGTTAATCTTATCTCCGCCGTTATTGACTGTGGTAAAGCTTGAATTGTCATTGCCCCTTCCCCAGTTGTACTCTGCCGATGGCTCGAAGATTAACATGGTATTTTTAGAAGGGTTCCATTCTATTCGGCTATTGGCACCTGCCGTTTGGTTGCGATTGAAGCTATAGTTCTGTTCGTTCTCTATATTGCTCTGCTCACCACCTAGAAGCTGCTCCGTACGCACCCTTCCGCTATTGATATTATCCCTACTGTCCAGAGACGCCTCGGCAGTTATCTTGAGGGTTTTATTGAGCAAGACATCGTCATAATTGGCACCGATACGTCGGGTGACACGGTCGCCCCTGCCTCTCCGTACGCCATCGGTGTTATTTAGTTCCCCGATTACGGTATATCGGGCATCCTTATTGAAGATATTCATCATCAGATTGCCCCGATAGCGATCCTTAGTACCATAGCCAGCGGTAGCGTTGGCTATGACTCCCTTCTTCTTATCTTCCTTAATCTGGAGGTTAAGTACCTTAACCTTCTCCCCATCGTTCATACCGGTAAGACGGGTCTCCTCCGATTTCTTATCCACGACCTGCACATTCTTAATCATATCGGAGGGAAGATTACGTGTAGCCATCTGGGGGTCGTTACTGAAGAAGTCCCGCCCATCCATTTCTATGCGCTCAATGGACTCTCCATTGTAACTTACCTTACCTTCTTCGTCCACCTCCATGCCTGGGATGCGGCGAAGAAGTTCCTCTAGATTGGCACCCTTGCGGGTCTTAAAGGCACTGGCATTAAACTGGATGGTGTCTTGCTTTACGGTAATAGGGTTGGCCTGAGCCGTCACCTGTACTTCGGCTAATCGGGTAACTGCCTCATCCAGTTCTATCTGGGGTACCGTCAAATTCGCTCCGTGTACTGTGAAATTACGGTAGACGGGCTGCATGCCCATAAAACTTACGTGGAGGATATACTTACCATCCTTGATTCCCGTGATATTAAATCTTCCTGAAGTGCCCGTCGAAGCGCCCTTCACAAAAGTAGAGTCGGACACAGCTAGCACCCGTACCGCAGCCCCTATCACAGTCTCTCCTGTCTTCTTCTCTAAGACCTTTCCACTAATTGAATGCGTGGTCTGTGCGGCTGCCCCTATACTTACGAGCAAGCTCGCTACCACCAATAACCATTGCCTCATCAGTTAATACTAATTTGATTTTCAAATACGTTTCAACAATAAGACAAAGAACAGGTCTATTCGTTTAATCTTAGGTGTTATGTATCAGGACTACAGACCTAGGAAGTAGTCCGCCTCATCCTCGTTAGCCTCTTCTCCTGCGAGATGAACGATAGCTGTAGTTGCCCCAAAGGTAAGCACATCACCACTAGCAAGACGTCGACGCTCCCCTTTGCCTATCTCTCCACCATTTACGAAAGTGCCCGTCATACTATCGTTGTCCATCACCTCTAACTTCCCCTTCTTATTCAGCATAAAATAGGCATGCTGGCGGTCAATACTAGGGTCGGCAGTCAGCACTTGTAGCTGTGCCGTACTCTTGGGGTTGAAACGCCCAAATAGGCTTTTACCCTCAGGTATTCTCAGGTTCTGAGGCTTGGTAAACTCTGTCTCAATAATCTCTAGATAGGTTGTTTCCTTATCGAACTGTGCTCCCTCAATGCTTACCGACTTCACCCCGCGTTCACGATGCTGGAGCGCTTCGGCAGCTGTTTGGTACACCACCACAGGCTGCTTGCATTCATCGCAAATTATCCTCAGGCTACCCGCACTATCCTTCGGCATAGACCCCACTAGCGTTGCCCCGCAATAAGGGCAAGATACTTCATATTTCATAGAATAATCACCTAATTAAATCCAGTTGTCAAAACGACTATTATTAAAGTAGCTGTAGTACCCATGATCAGTAAAGATCAGATGGTCTAGCAGTGTAATCCCAATCAATCGACACGCCTTATATAGGCGCTCTGTAAGCTGGTCATCGTCCCTGCTAGGCTCCAATCCACCCCCAGGGTGATTGTGCACTAAAGCTATCGCAGGCTGTCCCATACGGAGTGCGGTACGCAAGATCACCCTCAGGTCGGCGGTAGAAGAAGTGATACCACCTACCGCTATACGTACTTTGGACTTGGTTACCCCCTGCTGGTTTAGGAATATCAGCCAAAGCTCCTCGTGAGGAAGGTCGCAAAGTTCAGGGAAGATATAATTATAAATCTTATCACTATTGTTCAGTTGTTGCCCCTCGCTCTCTACCATCTGCTTGTCTGCTTTCATGCGATAGCCTATTTCGAGGCACGAGAGAATATTAGCCATCTTCGCAGGACCTAATCCCTTTACCCCTACCTCTAGACCACTAGTCAGCATACAATAGAGGGTGTAGAAGTTGTAATTCGCTTGCTCCAGTAGTTGGTGAGCCATATCCAGAGCATTCACTCCTACTCGCCCCGTGCCTATCTGTATCGCTAGGAGCTCTGTCTTGGTGAGTGAACGAGCACCATTTGTCAAGAGCTTCTCTCTCGGACGCTCGGACTCCTGAATATCAGTCATACGGACGCTATCCAGTGGATAGCTCTTCTCCTCCGCCATAGCTTAGTCTATATAATGATCTCCTAGACCTCGTATCTCTGGGATTACCTGGCGGAGCTTGCTCTCCTCGCCCCTTCTGCACACAAGTAAGACATCTCCTTTCTCTATCACGAGGAGATCCCGAATACCCTGTAGCACCACTAGTTTATCTGGCGTATCTGTTACCACAAGATTGCCTTGGCTGTCATTGTAAATATGCTTATGCTCGCCTACTGAGGCATTGGCATTGGCATCCTTCTCCGTGAGCCTATAGGTCGAAGACCAAGTGCCCACATCAGTCCAACCCATGTCTGCCGTAATCATCATCACCCGTTGCGACTTCTCCATCACAGCATAGTCGAAAGAGATATTAGGACAATATGGGAAGGTCTCCTGAACAAAGTGGTACTCCTCGGGTGTTCCCCACACCTCAGGCTTAGCATAGAGCCGCTCAGCTATCTCCTTGGCATGCGCCTTCACCTCCTCTATGATTACCCTCGTCTTGGCTACAAAGATACCTGCATTCCAGTAAAACTCTCCGCTCTCCACTAGCACCCTAGCCATCTCGGCGTTTGGCTTCTCTATAAAGGTCTTTACCGGCTGGCAGCACCCCTCCTGCAGTCCTCGCTCCGTAGTCTCCTCGGTCTCAGCTTGGATATAGCCATAACCTACCTCGGGATACGTGGGCTTGATACCTATCGTCACAATCATATCATGCTGTAGCGCATCCCCCCATGCCTGCTGTACCCGCTCGCAAAATACCATCTCGTCTGTCACTAAATGGTCTGAAGGCGTAATGGCTACTACTGCATCGGGGTTGAGCGCATGGATATGCCTCACTACACTTGCTATTGCACATGCTGTATTACGGGGATTCGGTTCGCAGAGAATATTCTCCTCTGGAAGATAGGGCAATTGCTCTCGAACAATATCTCTATAACTCTCGTTAGTAGATACCATGATACGCTCTACGGGCAATAGCTTCTCAAATCTCCGAGCAGTGGTCTGTAATAGACTTCTTCCTGAATTGAAAAAATCTAGAAACTGCTTTGGATAGCTCTTCCTGCTGTAGGGCCAAAACCTACGCCCTACACCGCCTGCCAATATTACGCAATAGAGATTATCTGCCTGAGCCATACTCATCATATTCTATAGGTCAATTTGGATACCAATGGGGCTTATACCTCCCTTGCCCGCTCCCACAAAGATACCATTTATCACCAATAATCCCTACATTTGCACTATACATTTAATCACATACATAATAAGTACTATATGATACCATATTTCGAAGAAGCAGACATTGCCGTTACCATTTGTGATAAGGAGGGTAAGATTATTGAGATGAATGGGCAGTCGAGGGAAGTCAACCTCAAGCCTGGGCAATCGCTCATCGGTGCCAATGTGCTCGATTGCCACCCCGAACCAGCCCGCTCCCTACTACAGCACCTTATGGAGGCGGAAGAGAAACACGTGTATACCATCACTAAGGGTGAGCGTAGAAAGCTGATCTACCAAATACCTTGGTACCAAGATGGCGCCTATGCAGGCTTTATTGAGCTCTCCATGGTTATCCCACAAGAGATGCCTCACTACGTACGCCAGCCTAAGAAGTAATCCTCTACTAACCTTATGACACATTAATACGACCAATGGAGTTTAAGGAAAATGCTCCGTGGTCGGAGTTGAAGAAGGGTTGTTCGCTCCTCTATGGGCGTGTTAGTACGTATGATGTAGTCATTGCTATTCAATAGGTTGTTACACTCCACCACGAACTTGAGCTTCTTGCTCGCCTTCCAATCTAGTGACAAACTCATAAGGTGAAAGTCGGGAAGCGTCCTATTGAGCTCCTGAGAGAAGTGAGTCCATTCATAGTTCCAAGCTAAGCTCATCTGCTTGGACAAAGAGAATAGAGCCGATATGTCGCCTCTGATTTTTGTACTTTTATTCCAGCCATTCCTCTCTCCTCGCTTTGCCTGTCCGTAGTTGTAAGATAGTTTCCCCGAAAGAGAAAGCCATTCAATCTGGGTGTATACGAGTTCAAGCTGCGCCATGTAATTATGGTAGTAGCCTTGAGTCACGTTCTTATTAAGTGAGGAAGGTATGGATGCAAGATTGATAGAGCCATCGAAAATGATATTAACGCCGTAGTCGCTAAATGATTTATCGAGCTTAATCTCGCTAGTTACACTCTGAGAGTGCCCTTTGTATAGCGAGGAGGAGATAATAGTAGCAGCATCGGAAGAGAGTGATATGTCGCGCACTATAGGGCTCCAGGTATTCGTATATCTTAGGTTGAGCGTGGCAAATACATAATTGATGATGTCACTGTAGGATAGCTTCGCATAAGTGTTCCATTGTCTCGTCCGGTAACTCTTTAAGTAGTCTATGGACTGCACTCTGTGGCTCAGACTATAAGCCATAGGGAAGTAACTGCTGCCCAAAGGTAGATGGTTTCTATATGAACTACTGAGGAGGTATTCCCAGCCATTTCTCCCCTTATAGCTCATGCGGAGACTAGGCGAGAGCGCCCACAGATGAGTCGCCACTTCAGAGATGTTCTGTAGTGTATGTTGGAGGTCTACTCCTACACTCAGATGACCACGCTTCCTATCGAACAGAAGGGACACTCTTGGCGAGACCTCTAGTTCATTGTGTAATACTCTAGTCTCTAGTCTCTCTACTTGGTAGCGGCGATAATAGAAATGGTCGTCTACAGACAAATCTAGTCGGGCAGATATAGGCAATGTAAAATCTGCGCTAAACCCATGAGATGCTTGCCACTCACTTTGGAAAAGAGGGTGGTCAAGCTTATCTATGCCCAGATGATCTGTCGTCTCTCCATAGAGTACTTTGCTGTAAAAATTGCCGAGATGTGACCTCTCTCTACTGATAGGGAAAGTTGTATTGAGGTTGTTTTGCACCCACCAATACCTACTCTCTGGAGTGTATCTTAGTTCTCTCCTATCCCCAACCACATGTCTAAACCCTTTATTCCTACCGATATCTGACATGAGCTTATTGCTCAAGTGTATTTGTTTGCTATTAAGTTCGTAAACAATGATCGGCTTAAATCCCACCTGATTGGTCTGGTTCTTGCTCCTCTCCTCCAATCTTACGTCAAGCTCCTTGTAGTACTCTCTCTGCTGCTCTTCTGCCCCTATCCAGTCGTTGTTCCCTTTTACATTGATTCTCAACTGTGCGTCTTCGGAAAAGCTCAAAAGACCATTGGCAGAGGCTTGCCAACTCTTATTGCTGGCATAGTACTTAGTCCCAATGGGCTTTCCTCCTATGCCCGTGGATGACAGCTTGCCTTTTTGAGGTATCAGGCTATTGAGTTCGGAGACATTGAGACTTAGAGAGGCATCGGCATTTTCGGCATTGTAATTGTCCACCGAACCAAAAATATAGTACTGCAATGGTGATTTACTTATTTTCGTAGCATTCGCCTTGGCTTCGTAGAGGGTTGGTTTATATCCCATTCCCCCTTCAAGGTAGCCAAATGGTCGCACCTTATAGGAGTCCTTGAGGATGATATTCATAGAGCTACGCTCTTCTGGTACTATGCCTTGTAGTATCTTTACATCTTGATGATGCTCTAATACCTCTACCTTGGAGACCACATCCGCCGATAAGTTATTGGTAGCTTGGGCATATTGGCTTCCGAGCAAGTCTTTGCCTTCAATATAAAACCTCTTGATAGGTTCTCCTTGATAGTAAACAATACCGCTCTCATTGATGCGCACTCCAGGAAGTTTCTCTAGTAGATCACGCAAGTAAGTGTCTTGAGTGGAGATAAAGGAACTTGCATTGTAGACAATCGTGTCGCTTTTTCGCTCTATTGCAGGAATGCGAAAGACAAATTCAGGCAGTAGTTCGGTCTTTTCCTCTAAGGTTATCCGGAGTATGCCTTTGTGTATATCCGATAGAGCTACCTCTCTTTCTTTGTAGCCCATCTTTCGGATTCTGATTGTGTGCACTTGTGGTAAGAGCATAAGGTCGGCTATACCAGAGGTATTGGTCAGGTGATAGCCCAATTGTTTCCCATTGTTATCATAGCTTGTTACGATAGCCGATGCTATGGGCGCATTAGTTACTGCTTCTGATACGATAACTTGCAGTTTCACGCTTTGCGCTGAAGCAACAATCGGTACCAGACAGAGGAGTAATTGAATGAATCGTAGCACGAAAAATTAATTTTACTCTAGCTCAATAGGATTGTGTGGTAATGTCTTGACCTTCGCAGGTTTGCCATCCACGGTCTTTACCCTTTGAGACATCGTTTTACTTGGATTGTTCCTATAATTTTCTAGAGCCTTCATGGCGTTGACTCTTGAGGTCTTGATGAGTCTATTATTCTCATAATTCATCCCTATCTCATCGCCTAAGTCCCCCTGTTCTATCTTTACCAAAGTGAATTGATAATCCATATCGATATCATAAATCTCCACGATCAGCCCTGGTAGTCCGCCAAACTTATAGGGTCCGTAAGGCAGGGCAACCTCAGTGCTGTACCAAGCCTCATAATCTCTGCCCCTAAAACTCATCTTGGCTTTCTGACACTTCAAGCCTGAAATAGTCTTGGTCTCATCTAGGAGTTGCCAGTCAAAGTTGGGAATAGCTTCCTCATAATAGTACTTATTAAAGGGTACAGAATTGAGTGCATATACTATTTTGCTCTTGTCTAGTAGAATAATGACCTTATCCTTATACTTAACCTTAAGCGGCATAGCAGCTTCCATGAATTCTCCAACTGTTTTGCCTTGCTTCACATAGGCACTCATTAATGAGTCCTCTCTGAGACTATTGTAGTCCTCATACATAAGAGCCTTATCTCCTACCAGCAAGGTGGTGAGCACCTCTTTTTTGACATCTTTAGCATTATGGTCAGGTCTATAGAATAGCTGATAAAAGACCCGCAAGTGGCTCTTGTCATGAATGGTTATGGGTGTTGACTCTAGTTTCTTCCTCGTTAGCCAGGGGGCATCGATATTTTGTGCAGAAGCAGTCCCACAAGACAGGAATAAGGCGACGAGTAATATTAGATAACTTCTATTGTTAATCATATTTATGTATGGAGATTAAAGCTACTATAAATGTCCCATCGAATCTTTTATCTTTGAAACAATCAAATACGATGGGGCTAATTACTTTACAAGCAGAGTCTGTGACTCAGCTATACATCACAAGCGCAATAAGATTACGGTCTAGGTTACTGCACTTTGTCTTCCCCACAAAGGAACTCTTCTATTGCTTTGACATCTTCAAGAACTTGATCTATTTCAGTCCCTTTTTCGATAAATAGCTAAGTCTCCTCTCCACATGATGTCTCTACTTTAATGACGTTGTTTTCTGTCGAGGGTGTCCCACCTGAATTCAACGCAAACAATAATGATGTTGCTCCTAGTAATAGTAGTCGTTTTATACTTTTTGTTATAAATGGGTTAATAAAAAATGAAGCGCCTGAATCAGTACTCAGAACTTCTTCGCAAATGTAACAAAAATTATAGATATGCAAGGGCTCTGCAATAAAAAATATTTCGCAGTGACCTAAGTATGACTACCTCAAAAGCCAATGCTCCTATGTAGCATCTTCAGTATTTGCATTCGTTTTCCTCTTTCACTAAATAAATCTGTGTAGAATTGAGTCTTATCCTCTTTTGAGGAAGTGCTAAAAGTTCTCTGCGGAACTTCTGTAGGAAGACTTATGGAAGTATATAAAAAGATCAAAATATAAGGGGCTATATACAAGACTCTAATGCTCTAAATAGTGTTCACATTTTGGACATACTAGTATTTCTTAGCTAGGCCTTAAGATCTATTGGGTGCACGTTGGTACTGAGCTCTTTGTGGTATTACGGATGATTATCTTGCTAAGACATCTCTGTACTCCTCTTTATGATCGAACTCTCTCTTCGCAAAAGGGCAAAGAGGAATTATCTTTATCCCTTGGGCTCTAGCTTCTTGGACGATCTTTTCGACTAATCTTGTAGCTATCTCCTGACCTCCATATTCTTCCTCTACCAACGTGTGGTCGATAATCCAGAGGTTCTGTGATGCTGAAAGGTACTCTCACCAACGAATTTGCCTTCGTCATAGGCTGTGGCTCTTTTGTTGTCGCTCTCAAATACAATCTCTACCATAATCGGTCTTACTCGTTATTCTTCTTATACTTTAATGCCCCTGAAGGACAGGAGTCAATTACTCTCATTAGGTTTTCAGAACTATCCTTAGATAAGTCAATCCAAGGGCGGGCTTTTACGTTAAACGCGGCTGACCCCGCTACACACTTGCCCGCATGCTGGCATATCTCCGCATCCCAGTACACAGTTATCTCATCGTTTTTGTACTCTTTTACTTTTCCCATATTATCTCTCTTTTTTTGTATTAGAAATCTGGCACTTAGCGCTCATGCAGCATTAAGCACCTACGACTCACACAAATATAACGCTTTTTGATACTAACAAAAATCCTACTATGACTACACTATTGTCCCATAGAGGGTTCCTTTATTCTATAACACTCGATGCCAAGAAAGAGTTTTTGCTAAACACGAAAAGGTCGTGGGATGTGGAAACCATCCCTTACACAGGTTATCGCATCGCTCGACCTGTGTATATTTTTTGAGCTATACGCCCAAAATTATTCCCCGTTAATCCTATATGATCATTGAATACGTTTCCTATTGTTTGTGCCTCTGGCGAGCGCACAACGGAGGTAGCCATAGTAGCCAAATTTATTCCTAGGAACAAATAAAACTTTTCCTAGAGATAAATATTTTTATTTGTACAGAAAAATAAATTTATTCCTAGAAATAAATTTCTCTAGTTGCGCGAGCCGCTGTGGGTGCTCTCCTGAGTACAATTTGGAGATGTATGGTCAGAGATTTCCTGAATAGGAGGTAGGGACTATCTGTGGTTGAGGTGGGCGAGCGCAGAGAGGAGGTTGTCCGTGATAGGGAGTTGGTAGGCTTGGCAGAAGTGGTGGAGGTATTGGCGGTAAACGGTGGCAAACTGTTTTTCGTTGAGGATACCCCAATCGTATTGGTCGCGGAGGTGGAGCAAGGGGGCACAGTAGGCGAGTATCTGTGGGTCTTTAAGTATTTGCTCTACCTGGAGGTGGCCTGGAAGGTCTCCATAAAGGCGTTGGGATTCAGAAGAGAGGCTTGCCAAGGTGATACCATGGCGGAAACCTTGCCAGAGTAAACTAGCTTGTCGGGAGGGGGTCATACCATTATCGTGGTGCCCTAGAGCTTGCTTTACGGCTTGTTTTACCAATTGCCCGATGGTAGAACCCAGCCGAGAATGGTGCCCTGCATCGTACAGGGTGTCGGAGGCATCGGGGCGTGTCACCACCATAATCGTATCGGTGCCCGAGCCAGTAGCAATACCGCTGGAATACAGGCTGCCTGCTTGTAGCTCTTGGAGTGCTGCACTCTTGGCCTCTGTGGCGGTAATAATAGCTTGGACAGCGGTGCCTGCTGGTAGGTGGGCATCGATGAAAAGCATGATATTGATGGTGCCAGATGGCGGTAGATTCTCTCCTGTAAACTCGTCGTATGAGGGAGGGTCGCCAGCACGTCCGCCATTATGGTCTACTCCTGCTGTGACGATGGTGCTGAGGTGGATATTCTCAAAGGAGCTAGTGCATAGTGCCGCATCTTCGAGGAGTGCAGCTGTCCCCATGCCAGCTGTTGTCTCCACTGGTAGCCCCAGCTCTTGAGTAAGGCGAGCGTAGTGGCTTTGGAGGTTTGGGCTCTCCATTTTGCATACCACCTTATTCTGTACAAGAGGAGAGTGGGCATAGGTGTAATTGTAGAGGTGGGTGAGGTCTTTCCGGCTACCGCCATTGTGGGCAGCGCTACTAACCACATCGCGTAGCCCAGCCAAGTGTACGATAATTGCCTGGTGGGTAATGGAGATGGTATCTCCTGTGGCCGACCTCATAAGATGTAGGGAATGAAGATAGCTAACCCTATAATAGCCGATCCTATGGCCGCTATCAAGACAGCTCCAGCAGCGAGGTCTTTAGCATCGCGAATGAGAGGGGCGTAGTTGGTAGTGACTTGGTCGGCAAGGGCTTCGAGTGCACTATTGATGGCTTCGAGTGAGAGCACAAGTAGAATACAGATGACGAGTACGCACCACTCCATGCGAGAGACTCCGAAGTAGAGACCAGCCCCTATAACCGCGATGGTGGCAATGAGGTGGATACGGGCGTTGGGAGTATGCAAAAAGAGTTCCCGCACGCCTCTAAAGGCGCAGCGGAAACTCTTCCTTAGTCGTTTAAGCACACCCTGCTCCCTAAAAGGGGAACCATGAGTCTTGTCGGAGCCATCCTTAGGAGGTTGGGGGGCTGATTTGGGATTCATTAGAGCCACTCCTGCATAAATGCGTCCATCTCTTCCCTCTTTTCCTCAAGGCGGAGGAGAAATTCATACTGAGCAATACTGCGAATCAGATTATGCTTTGGCATGTGGGTCTTGTAGTAGGTATCACCATTGAGATAGTCGGTGAGGAAACGGACGGTCTGCATATAAGTGAGTAGACGCCCACCATAGGGGAGGAGTGATATCTCTAGTGGGGTAAGGAACTTCTGCGCCTCCTCCATATACCCACGGGTATATGCTTGGAAAATCTCCATATTGACCTGTATGTTCTGGAGGTCTTGGTCGTCCTCCGCACCAGTATTGACGGCTGTGCGGATAAAGTCACCAATATCGGAGAGCACAAATCCAGGCATCACGGTGTCGAGGTCTATCACGCATAGAACTTTGTCGGTCTGCTCGTCGAATAGGATGTTATTGACTTTGGTATCACAGTGATTGGTACGCTTCTGGAGCTTTCCCTCGGCATAAAGACGATCTTGGATGGTCATCTGCTCGGCACGCTTTAGGAGTTGATTCACTAGCTCTTGGACTTCCGAAAGTCTGCCAGCCTTATTCTCAGCTACTGCATCACGTAACTGCTGGAGGCGGAACGTCATGTTGTGAAAGTCGGGGATGGTCTCGCCGAGTTTGCCTTCTGGGATGTCGGAAAGCATGGTATGGAAGTCGCCAAACGCCTTTCCCGCTTCGTAGGCTAGCTGTGGTGTGACCGCGTCGTAGCTCTTACTGCCCTCGATGAAAAGGCAAAGTCGCCAAACAGAACCGTCTTGGCGAACGTAGGTATGACCATCTGTGGTCTTGAAGAAGGTGAGGACATGGCGGTCGATATCGCTTTGCCCTTTCTGCTCTAGCTTGCGACGGATATGGGCAGTCACCTCAAAGATGTTGGACTGTAGGGTGTCTACATCTTGGAAGATGCTGTCATTGACTCTCTGAAGAACGTACTTAAGCTGTGGTCCTTGAGGGGTCTGGACAGTGACACCAAAGGTGTCATTGATGTGACCATTGCCAATAGGCTGGAGTTCGAGGACCTCCTCTGCGATTGGGAACTGGGAGAGTGCACTTAATTGGGTTTGATACTGCATAACTTTGTTGCTTTCTTACATTATGGATATGCTAATGGTTGTTAGCTATAGAACCTAAAGAAAAATGGTGCTGTAACCCATATAAGGATGTAAAACACAACCATAAATAGGGCAACTAATCGTCTATGCTCAGGGGTACGTAGGTAGCTCCTTGTGCTCTCTCGCTTGTCTATGTGCAAGAAGGTGACACGGGCTTGCTGGTAGAGCCAATAGCTTAGCCAACCACAAAGGAGCCCTAAGAGTAGTCCTGGGATGACGTCTGTCACAAAGTGCATGCCGAGATATATGCGTGAGTACGCGATGGTAGCGGCGGTGACAAAGGCGGCTATGGTGTATAGGCGATGACGAATCACGAGGGAGGAGAAGAGGGCGAAGGCAAAGAAGTTGGCACTATGCCCTGAGACAAAACCATACCCTCCGCCTCGGTGCCCAAGTACGGTCTGTACTAAATCCTTGGTGATGGGGTGGTGTGTGGGTCGGAGGCGCTGGAATATCTCTTTGATGATTCCGGAAGAGGTGCCGTCGGCTAGAAAGATGACCATGCCGATACCTAAGATAAATAGAAGCACCTCGCTCCGCTTCTGTCCTGCCGACATGAGGGTAAGGAAGAGTAGCGTGAAGATTATCCATGGCCAGCGATCAGAGATGATAAACATCACGCTATCCAAGTAGGTAGTATGTAAACCATTGAGGAAGAGAAATAAATCCTTCTCTATGCCAACGAGAGATTCTACCATACCTTAGTCCCTTAGTCGAAGTTATTGATTAGTTCATACGAGCCCATAGGAATCCACCCTATGGTGCCATCGGGGAGACGTACCTCGGTATATCCCGATAGGCTCTGTAGTGTCTCTACCTTGAGCCCTTCATGTACGACTGCGATATCCTTGGCAGAGGCATCGGGCGAGCTCTTGATGGTAATGATACTGCTCAGCAGGATAGCTTCCTTTGCCTCATGGGCGAAATGGTAGGAGCGATAGGCAATGATATTGACGAGCAAGGTGAGTAGGAGCGCTGTGATACCACCATAGAATCCTACTCTACGTGCCGTGGTGCTTCGTCCTCTGAAATATAGGAAGATACCTATGGCTACCAGGAGGATAAAGAGGGCACTCAGAAGGTTCCATGTGGTCAGACTAAACCAATGTGATACGGCATCGAACCATCGGCTGATGAATAGCTTGGGGGTCTCCTCCATCTTGTCGGTAATCTGGGAAGAGACAAACTGGAGATTGAAACGAGTGTCTCGGTCAGAAGGATCTATGCGGTAGGCCCTATTGAAGTTGAGCACAGCGAGCCCCATATCTCCATTCTTATAGTATGCCGAAGCGAGATTATAATACCCCTCGGCAGTAACACCCTCTTGTGAGAGTGCTTGGGTAAATAGCTCGATTGCCTTGGAGTAGTTGGTCTCCTGATAGGCAGCAATCCCTTCGTCCATGGTAGAGGCGAAAGAGGTTGGTACTGCCAAGAGCACTAATAGAGTATATAATAGTAGTCGTCGCATAGTCGTCGCTTATCTCTTTAGTTTGGTCTTCTGTATCCCCTCAATAACCTCTGTAGCTCGGTCGTATAGCTCTACGCGATCTTCGCTCTCGCTAGGCGTATAGCGCGCTATCTCAAGTGCGGAGAGGGTGTTTATTGCCTCCTCTGTAAGTTCACTACTGACACCGAGACGGGTCATCGTTGTTCGGATATTGTCTTTGGAAAGCTCCGAGAGAGGGATATGGAACTTAGCGCTCAGGTAGTCGCTAAGACCCTTGAGGAGTGCCTCGTAGTATGCCGAGGCTTCGCCCTTACTTCTCATCTTGCTTGCTATCTTGAGGTATTTCTGCGCTGTTTTACCTGCCTTTCGGCTACGATTTGAAGCGGTGTCCGCATTGTCTGCTTCTAGCTTTCTATCTACTGCAATAGCACCAATAAGTAGCACTATCACGAGGAGGTAGAACCACCATGCATTGTGCCACTGTGCTCTGTTTAGAGGCGTGGTGGTATTGCCGCTCTTGAGGTAACGGATATCCCTATCTATGTACTTTACATCCTCTCTATTGGCGCCTCCAGTGGTGGTTATCGCTTCGGAATTATCCCCCTTGTCTATGTGGAGCTTTACTTCGGGTATTGTAATGGTCTGGTAGGAGCCCTTAGCTGGGTCAAAGTAGCTAAAAGGGAACGCAGGTATCACGAAGTCCCCTACATGGCGTGGTACAGCGAAATACTCCATACTCTTGCTGCCACGGGTTTGCCCTCCGCTCACCTCTGTATCGTCAGTCTCCTTGGGGTCGTAGGTCTCAAAGCCTTCGGGCAACTTGGGCTCAGGAATTTGTGCGAGCTTGATATTGCCATACCCCTCTAGGAGGAGCTTCATTGTGAAGCTCTCATTGGTCTTGAGTACTTTAGTGGGGATCTCAGAGGAGAGGGTAAACTGCCCTACAGCGCCATTGAAACCTTCGGGCTTGGGGCTAGGGAGTGCCTGTACATCTATTGTAATTGGCTTGGTACGTAGTTGCTTGGAAACTTGTTGGAAGTTATCGAAGAAGGCGTCGAAGATACTCCTTTGGGGATTGGAGATAGGCATATTTACCAACATCTCGAACTCGGCAGGCTTAATAGTTAGTTTGCCTGCTCTCTGTGGGTAGAGAACTACAGAGTGGAAGGTGGCAGTGTAATATAGCTTCCCATTGACTTGTTCGGCTTGGAACTGAGCGTTGCTCCCATCGTTTTGGACATACTGCACGAAGCCTTCGTAGTCGGGAAAGGTGATGTTGGTAAACTGTGGGTTCTCGAGCCTCGAATAGAGCTTGTAATTGATGGTTATCGCCTCCTGCTCGTATACTCTCTGCTTGCTCGGAGTCGCTACTATATATAAATCCTGGCTAGAGATGCTTCCGCTCTCTGTCGGCATATCCTCGGCGACTGCTTCTGCACCAAAGACCTTGATACGCCTTGAAGCGCTTCTATAGGTGGAGCCATCTACCACTACAGATGCCTCGGGTATAACGTAGTTGCCCTCCTTCTCTGCTAAGAAGGTGTAGGTAAATATCGTGGATCTGCTTGATGAACGCTTGCCATTGACAATCCTCATACTAGTGGTTGAGCTAATTGCCGGACCATATAAGAGCTGTAGCCCTTGTGGCGTAGCGAGCTTGGCATCTTTTGCCGAGGCATTGACCATTAGCTCTACCTTGAAAGGCTTGCCCGCTATGATGTGACTGGGTACTTCTACCTCAAAAATTACCTTATCTTGTCCCCACGCCAGAGTACCGACTAGGAGGAAGAGGGTTGCTAGGATATATCGTTGTGCTCTACTCATCATTACCAATTCTTAGGTCTCGACTTTCTCCCCTGTTGCTGTTGTTGCTTCATCTGCTCTACCTTGCGCTGTGTATCCTTTTCGTCCTGGATATACGCATTAAGTATCTTCTCAGCATTGTCTTGGCTCATGCGCTGACTTTGCGTTTGCTGCTGTTGTTCCTTATTCTGCTGATCGTTTTGCTCCTGAGGCTGTTGTTGCTGTTGCTGATCTTGCTGTTGGTCGTCCTGCTGTTTCTGCTGGTCATCTTGCTGTTGCTGATTATCGTCACCGCCACCGCCTTGCTGCTGTTGTTGCTCTAGTAGTTTCTGAGCCAGTGCGAGGTTGTAGCGCGTCTCTTCGTCGGTAGGACGCCTACGGAGCGACTCCTTATACATTTCGATTGCACTCTGGTAGTCCTTAGCCTTCATCGCTAGGTTGCCAGCATTATGAGCGAGATCGGCTGCCCGTTCCTTGGGCATTAGCTTAATCTCCTTCATCAGTTCCTGATAAATCTTCCCCGCTTCTTCGCCTCGCTCTGTCCGATAGAGGGTGTTAGCGAGGTTGTAATTCGTCTCAGGATCATTGGGATTGAGCTCGAGTGCCTTACGGTATTCGATTTCTGCCTCGCTATATCTCTCCTTGGCGAATTGCTTATTGCCCTTACGCACTTGGCTTCTCACCTCCTTCTGTGCATAGCCCGCGAGAGAGAGAGCCGACAACATAAATATGATTAGTAGTAACCGTCTCATTACTTCTTATTCTTTTGCTCAAAAAGCTGAATCCTCTTGAAGTATCTATTCTTCCTATCCAACAGTACAAAGTATACCGCTAGTAGCAATAGTGCCAAGGTCAATGGGATATAATAAACCTCGTTATAGGCTGAGTATATCGTCATTTCTAGCTCGGACTGATCTAGCTTCTCTATGCTCTCCTGCAAGAGCTTCACGGTCTGGGATACGTCATTAGCCCGTACGTAGATACCCCCCGATGCTGTTGCAATCTCCATGCCGAGCTGTTCATTGAGCTTGGTAATCACCATCCCTTCGTTGCTTTGGAGATAGCCCCCCTCGGGCATAGGGATTGGTCCTCCCTCAGGAGAACCGACGCCAACAATATCTACCAGTACACCATACTTGCGGGCGTCTTCTACTGCCGATATTACATTCCCCTCATGATCCTCCGCATCGGTAATCACTACAATCGCCTTCGACACTTGGTCGTCGCTAGAGAAACTACGAACAGCCAGATTAATAGCGTCCTCTAGTGCTGTACCTTGAATCTGTATCAGATCGGGTGCCGCATTGTTGAGGAACATCTTGGCAGAAATCATATCACCCGTAATAGGGAGCTGTACATAGGCATCTCCGGCGAAGAAGATGAGTCCTATCTTATTATTCCCCAGCTTATCAATCATCTTGGAGACGATAGCCTTTGCCCGCGCCAGGCGACTAGGCTTCACATCGTTGGAGAGCATAGAGTTGGAGATATCCATAGCAACCATCAGTTCTATCCCCTGTCGCTCCACCTTCTCACTCTTAGAACCCATCTGCGGACGAGCGAGCGTCATTACCAACATCGCAATAGCAAGCAATAGCACTATCTCCTTGGCAAGCTTCCTGCGTAGCGACAAATCGGGCATCAGTAGGCGAACCAGCTCGGTGTCCCCAAAGCGCTTTAGCTCCTTTCTCTGGCGAGCCATCCTCCAGA
The DNA here is from genome assembly GCF_018206105.1 of Porphyromonas levii. Taxonomy (NCBI): domain Bacteria; kingdom Pseudomonadati; phylum Bacteroidota; class Bacteroidia; order Bacteroidales; family Porphyromonadaceae; genus Porphyromonas; species Porphyromonas levii. Next base: position 10,230 of record NZ_JADRGN010000014.1, on the reverse strand, counting down.
AGAGGTAGATAGCCACCATTCCCAATGGAATGAGCAAGAACAATATATATGGATGTAAAAATCTCATTATGGCATCCTCCTAAATAGTGTACTCCTAAGTAGTAGGGCAGCGAATAGCGCTGCCAACGCGCCCCATACGAAAGGAGGAAAGTGTTCTTCCTTTTGTGTGAAGCTCTCTACCTTGAGCTTGGTCTTCTCTAGTTGGTCAATCTCGGCATAGATAGCCCTCAGACTATTATTGTCTGTAGCACGGAAATATTGTCCGCCTGTTGTCGCAGCAATTTGCTGAAGGCTCGCTTCATCTATCTCTACCTGCATAGGCATGTACTCAATACCAAGGATAGTCTGAATAGGGTAGAGCGCCTCTCCCATTGTCCCCACACCGATCGTGTAGACCCTAATACCAAAGCTCTCTGCTATCTCGGCTGCGGTCACCGGAGCAATAGTTCCCGAGTTATTGGTGCCGTCGGTCAGGAGTATCACCACCTTACTTCCCTCTTTGATGTCTTTCAGCCTACTCACTGCCGTTGCGAGTCCACTACCTATGGCGGTGCCGTCATTGACCAATCCCATCTCCACAGTATTCAGCATATTGAGGAGTACGGCGTGGTCTGTAGTAAGTGGGCACTGGGTATAGCTTTCGCCAGCAAATACTACAAGCCCCATATTGTCATTAGGGCGTGAATTGATAAACTCACCAGCGACAAGCTTCGCTGCCTCGAAACGGTTGGGCTCTAAGTCGCGAGCCAACATACTACCAGATATATCGAGCGCCAATACAATGTTGATACCCTCAGTGCTCTGGGTAGAGTATGAGTCGCTACTCTGTGGTCGTGCCAGTGCTACAATGCCTAGAGCATAACCTACAATTGCCAAAGCAAAAGGGAGCCAACTAAGGCGGGTACGCCACGATACTTTACGTCCCTTGAAAGCACCAATAGAGCTAAGAGTGAAAGTGGCAGGACTCTTCTCCCGCGAGATATACAGCCAAACGAATAGCGGAATCAGGAGGAGTAGCCAAAAGTATATCGGATTAGCCCACGTCATACCTCTTCACCTCCCTCCTTCTTCGGTTCTTCTTTCGCAGGTTTATGTTCCTCGATAAAGGCAACAGATGCCGATAGGAGGCTGATGTTATCGTTCGAATCCGGCTGGTACTTAGCGAACTTAGCTAGATCGGCAGTCTGGAGTATCTTGCTTAGCTCAGGATACATACGATCCTTACCTATCTTGGTTCGGAAGGTCTCTAGTATCTCACTCGAAGTCTTATCCATAGTGTCTATCGAATAGACACGCCACAAGTAGCGACGAAGGATATCGGTCATCTGGGTATAATACTCCTTAGTCTGATTATGCTCCCACAGCTCCTGCTGCTTCAGGGCTTCGATACTCTGTATCGCCTCTTGATATGGATCCTGTAGAGGCACTACTACAGACCCCACCTCTTGAGTATTCTTACGATCTCTCAAGTACTTCCTTAGATAATACGCCGCTACTAGTGCCGCTATAATACCAAGTAGGATATAGAGGTAGAGAATATAGTCTTGCCATACAAACTTTGGCTTCCACTGCCCCTTGATATCCATAGGTTCGGGAGAAGTACTGAGGTCTATTGGTACAGTGTTGACTATCAAGTTAAGTTCGTCGGTAGCTGTGTAGACCGAATCCCCCACCAGTGCGTTGATGTTCCTCAGTGTATAAGTGGCCGAGTCGAAGCTAGTAATGGTTACATTGTAAATCATCTCATGGAGTCGGTTATTGACAATCACAGAGTCTGCCAATACACTCTCTATAATCTCCACACCAGCCACGAGGGTGTCCTCTGGCAGAACTAGGCGCATTGCTTGGTCGCTAGGGTATACAACTCTTACATTCAGTTGCACCTGCTCTCCTATTAGTATGGTGGAGCGTTCTAGCTTGGGGATTACCCTCACCTCCTGAGCATGTAGCCCAAGAGGCGCAGCTAGTGCCAGCATTGCCACCACACCTATTATAATATGATATCTAATACTCCTCACCTGCTACTCTTATTAAATAATCTTTGCAGCGCTGGCACATAGTCCTCATTCGTAGGGCTACTCACAAAGTTGATGTCGTACTTCGTGAGCGCCTCGCTCATCTTGCGCGTCAGCGCTTGCCAATACTCACGGTACATAGTGCGTATGCGCTTAGATGAACTGTCTATCATCGTCACCTCTCCGCTCTCTGCATCCTGCACCCTCAGTAGTCCCACATTGGGGAGCTCTGTCTCTTTGGGGTCGTAGACTTGCATAGCCATAACTTGGTGTTTCCTGCTCACCACATTGAGTGTCTGTTCATAGGCACTCTGGTCTATGAAGTCGGAGAGGATAAAGAGTGTGCACTGCTTTTTCTGTACATTATTAGCATAGATAAGCACTTGGGATAGGTTGGTACCCTTGCCTTTCGGTTCTAGACGAAGAATCTCGGTGAGGATATGTAGTACATGTTTCCTTCCTTTTCCCGGTGGGATAAACTTCTCCACTCTGTCGGAAAAGAAGATAACCCCCACCTTGTCGTTGTTGGTAATCGTGCTGAACGCAAGCGTCCCTGCCACTTCGGCAATTAGCTGGCGCTTCGTTCGCTCGGCGGTGCCAAATAGACCACTCTCCGATACATCCACAAGGAGTAGCATCGTAAGTTCACGTTCCTCTTCGTACACCTTCACAAAAGGCTTGGCATATCGAGCCGTCACATTCCAGTCGATATCCCGCACATCATCCCCCATTTGATACTCTCGTACTTCGCTAAAGGACATTCCCCTGCCCTTGAAAGCAGAGCGATACTCTCCCGAGAAAATATTCTGGGAGAGTCTCCTCGACTTTATCTCTATACGGCGTATCTTCTGTAAGAGGTCTTGTGTCTCCATCACCGACTTTATGGCACTTGTACCTTATTCAATATCTCGCTAATAATCTCCTCGGGGATTAGGTTATTTGCCTCTGCCTCGTAGCTAAGGGCTATCCTGTGTCGGAGCACATCATGGCATACCGCACGTACATCCTCGGGGATTACAAACCCACGGTGCTTGATAAAGGCATAGGCTCTTGCTGCTAGTGCTATATTGATGGACGCACGTGGAGAAGCGCCATTGCTAATCATGCCACGGAGGTTGGGTAGTCCAGCTTCAGCAGGGAAGCGAGTGGCAAATACAATGTCCACGATATACTTGTGTATCTTCTCGTCGATATACACTTGGTGAACGATATCGCGCGCCTTGAGTATTTGATCGGTATTAACCACCGGCATTACGCTAGGCTTCTGCTTACGTATCTGAGCCTCTACAATCTGCTGCTCCTCCGCCTTGGTTGGATAGCCCACTACGACCTTCAGCATAAAACGGTCGCTCTGAGCCTCAGGCAGCTGGTAGGTTCCTTCTTGGTCGATTGGGTTCTGTGTTGCCATCACTAGGAATGGGCTTGGGAGCTTGAAGGTCTGCTCTGCAATAGTTACTTGGCGCTCCTGCATAGCCTCGAGTAGTGCACTCTGTACCTTGGCTGGTGCGCGGTTTATCTCATCTGCCAATACGAGATTGGCAAATATCGGTCCATGCTTTACGCTAAAGCTCTCGTTCTTCTGGCTGTATATCTGAGTCCCGATAACATCGGCAGGAAGAAGGTCGGGCGTAAACTGGATACGGCTAAACTTCGCATCCATAAGATCCGAAAGGGTCTTAATGGCTAGGGTCTTTGCTAATCCAGGCACACCCTCGAGCAGGATATGACCATCAGCGAGGAGCCCTATGAGGAGGCTCTCCCTTAGGTGCTTTTGTCCTACTATCACCTTGTTCATACCACTCTCTAGGAGGTCGAGGAACCCGCTCTCCCGCTCAATAAGTTCCGTGAGTGCCCTCACATCTACTCTGCTCTCGTCCATCTATATTATAATTTATATTCTTACAAATTCGGTGTTTCTTACTCAACTAATCCACCCAATGCTCGCAAATATAGCCATTTATCTCTAAGATATTTCCATTTATCATAATAAAGAATGCTAAAAGCGGGAGACCCCATTCCATAGTCGGGAGTGCGCCATATCGCTTGTTAGTGCACGGTCATCTAGTAAAGTAGATGCCCCGCGTGTACAAGGCTATCGGATGCCGATAAGTTTGTGGGTCTGTAGGGAAAGGCACCAGCGAGGGTCGCGACGGATAAGGGCTTCGCAGTGGCTTACATTGGCAGGGACAATGGTATCGCCATCAAAAATAGGGGAGAGAAAATAATGCTCTGCTTGGGGCAAGTCCTCTATTGCTGGTAAGGCCTCCCCATCAGCTATAGCGATACGCACTTCACCTACCTGCCTATTTTGGTATTGCTCCAGAACCTGAGGACGGGTGTTGCCTTTAGGAGAAAGGGTAATATAGTCTAGTCCCAAGGGTGCCGCCTTTAGTCCATTGCTCTCGAGGGCTTGCCAGTAGCCGGATGCTTTGAATAGCTGCACAATCTCTTGGGTCAGTTGGAGGGTGGGTTCGCCTCCTGTCCATATGATACTTTTGCAGTGAGGAAAGTCCGTTTGGATTCTAGCCAAAAGCTCTGATGGTGTGAGCTCAAGAGTCATCATGTTGTAGGCTGTGTCGCAAAAAGAACAACTGAGGTTGCAGCCCGTTAGTCGGACAAAGACCACTAGGCGGCCCGTATTGCCACCTTCGCCTTGTAGGCTCTCGAAAAGTTCTACTAGCTTGAGTGTGCGCTCCTTCATTCTTCCAACTGTGCTGTAACAGAGCATTTGCGGGTCTCCTCTATCCGCACTTCGGTAAGTTTGCACTGGTAAGGTGCCAGCAGTGGAGGTGCTATTTGGGAGAGCATATACTCTGCAATATTTTCTGCCGTAGGATTGAAAGGCACCACCACTAGACTCTCGGGGCTTAGCTCATTAAGTGTGGGAAGAAAGGGGTCTTGGTCGTAGATGAGGAACCTGTGATCCCAGTGCTCCTCGAGCCACTCACAGAGGGTATCTTTGATGACACTGAAGTCTAGTACCCTGCCGAGCTCGTCCAATCCTGCCTCCGCTTCTATAGCGAAGTGAAAGCGGTAGTTATGCCCGTGGAGGTGCTTACACTTACTCTCATGATTCACTACCCTATGTCCGCAGCAGATGTCGTGGTAGCGCTCCGCACGAATACGTTTCTTTATCATAGCTCTTGGTACTTTACTGGGTCTGTGAGACCATTCTCCTCAAATGCCTCTATGCGCTCACGGCAGGTGGCACAGACGCCACAGGGTAGCTCCTGCCCCTTGTAGCAGCTCCAGGTGTGTTCGTACGCTACACCAAGAGCGGTGCCTATGGCTACAATCTCCGCCTTAGACTTGCCCGTGTAGGGTGCCGAGACCTCTACATGATTGTAAGTCCCTTGGCGCATCGCTTCATTCATGCCATCTATGAAAGCCTTAGTGCAGTCGGGGTAGATGGCGTGATCGCCAAAGTGGTTAGCGATAAAGACTTTGTTTAGCCCCCTATCTTCTGCAAATGCTGCCGCAATCGCTAGCATCACGCCATTTCGGAAGGGAACCACGGTACTCTTCATGTTATCCTCTTTGTATTGCCCTGTGGGGATAGCTTCAGCTCCTTGTAAGAGCGAGCTCTGCATAGAGCGAACGAAATCTAGGTCTATTACCTGATGGGGGATACCTAGTTTCTGGCAGTGGTAGACTGCGCAAGGTACCTCCTTGTCTTGGTGGTTCGACCCATACTTAAAGGTGATGGCGAGAGCTATTTCCTCTCTCTTATCGTAGAGGAGCGTGATACTATCGACACCGCCCGAAACAACTATTATTCCTTTCTTATCCATAACCCTGCAAAGTTACAAAAAAGATAATGGCTGGCTATATACTTTACTTTCATAAACTAATCAGACAAACATCATATCGAGCATAGGTAAGATAGCTAGTAACCCATTTGATGAGACTGTTGCACGGTGGCGAACTACTGCGTTACTTTCGATATTCGGCTTCGGTCACGTACGTGAGTACGCTCCCGTCAGCCTCAGCCTCAGTCTCAGTGCCTTGTATTTCACTACCGTGCAACGTCTCAGCCGATTTGCTTGCAAATCGGCGAGAATGGCACTTCGTGCAACATTCTCTTGATATATTCGAATCAATAAAATATCAGCTCTAGATATCGGAACTATCGTATCCGGTGCCGATGTAAGTGTAAAGAGACTGTTGTGCGAAAGCAACGAAGTAGTTTGCTTTCGTGCAACAGTCTTCTAAAGTAAATTATTATGTCTCAGCTATTAATCGTTCTGCACATCTACTCTTCTAGCTTGTATAGTAAACGCCTTTTCGCCCACTATTTTAGGATCCTTGCCCATTCCAGTGACGTTCATTCTATCCGCAGTAATACCCTTTGAAATAAGGTAATTCTTCACAGCTATTGCCCGTCGCATAGAAAGGGCATCATTATACTGGTTGCTTCCAGCATGATCCGTAAATCCGATGATATTTACTTTAGTCTCCTTGAACTCTTGGAGAATACTCACAATTTCAGACAACTCAGCTTCGTACTTCACTTCATCTATCTTATCGCTATCAAACTCGAAGTGGATCGATGGAAGGTTTGGAAACTTACGTAGAGTAGTAGTAGCTTCTGTTTTGACCGTAGGTGCGTCCTCTGGCTCTTTCACCTCTGGCTCTTCTGGTTTTGCAATGGATATTGGTTCGTAGTATACTGGCTCTGTTCTTGTATAACTTTTGCCCAAATTTATCTTGATTCCAGCCAGAGCATTGGCTTGGAAGTCGAGTACATCTCCAACCTTCGAATTAAAGTTGTCTGGGAGCATATTTACATTACCTTCTAGCATTAGGCTGATATGGTCAGATACTCTAATATCGATGCCTAATCCAGCTCTAGCTACCCAGAACAACTTTTTTGAGCTCCATAATAGGGGCAACTTGCTTTTGTTCAACTTCTGTGCTTCTATATTCTTGAAGCCCATTGCAGCACCTCCTCCAGCAAAGAGGTAGGGACTTACAGTGCGGTGAGGATTGTAATTAAAACTGTTGACAATGTTCCAAATTAGGTCAGCACTTCCTTGTAAATAATTCCATTTGTAAAGCTCATTAGGGCTTACCAAAGCCCCTTTCGCTTGCCATCCGGTGGCACCTATTCTCACCCCAAAACCTGGTGAAAATTGATATCCAATATGGAGAGATGCTGAGGGAGAGAGGAGGTCTGTAAACTTTGTCTCTCCAACAGTATGTGCCATCCCACCTTGTAGTTGCATGTATAGGTGCTTATTAAACAAAGTGTTTGCCGTTTCCTTTACCTTGCGGTCTACATTTTGTCCATACACTACTACAGATCCTAATGCTAGCGTTAGAGCCAATATTGTTTTCTTAATTGTCATAGTTATATGTAGTTGTTTGTATTTGTATGAGAGCCCGCCAAAGCATACCTTGGCGGGCTCAGAAACTTTTGTACAATTGTCAGCTGTTATTTAAAACAGCTGCAGCTAGAGATGGATTACTTTTTGATGGCCTCAGAAGTAGGCTTTACCTCAATTGTGAATGTTCCATGAAGCTCACCCCACTGATGAGGGATAATTACTGGGACATTGAGGTAGATAGAAGATGTAAGGGCAATATCATTGTTGATATAGCTAAGTACGCCAGTGCTTGCATTATAGTCTACTTGGATAGTCGGTTGTAGAGGGAACTTCTCACCATCCTTTTTGTCCTGATATGTGATCTTAGTAGCATCAATCTTGAAGGTACCAATGCCATAGTAGTTGTAATAGTTAACACCCTCAGGGCTTGCAGTTCTCTTGGTAAAGGTAATGTTCCTCCAGTCGGTAAGCTCAACTATCTCAGCAACATTAAAGAAAGCATTCTCTGCACCCTTATCACGACCGTCAATGAAGTATTTATCAGTCTCAGAGTTCATATTGATAGGACGACGAACTACTACTTGGAACTTTCCTCGCTCTAGACCACCATTTAATGAAGTAATGGCAGTAGGAGTCTCACCATTGCACTTTGTTGTCTTAATGACAAGACCTATCACTACATTCTCACGTTCGGCATTGAGGATTCTCTTCGCGAATTCACTTCCCTTCTCATACTTTAAGTAGTCACTCAGATCTCCGTCGAACTTTTCTAAAGTTGCAATCTTTTCCCTTTTGTCGCCAAGTTTAGCAAATAGGCTCTTTTTGTCTTTATCTACATCGAAAGTATAAGTCTTACCATCAGTTCCTTTTACTGTACGATTTGTATTATAGTATTCTGTATCAAACTCGTATTCATAGGTATAAGAAGGATCATTGATAACCTTACCATCTTCATAGCGAAGAGTTAAACTAGAGGTGTTTCCTTCAAGTTTGAACATACTATTCAGATTAGGCATAATACTGTTGTTATTTTCCTTTGCAGGAATCTCAGTATTGATCATACCCCTATTCCCATTCCACATATTGGTGAAACGCTGAACATAAACTTTCTCTACACCAATCTTGATGTCGAAGATTACCTCATAGTGTACAAATTTGGTGGTTACGTCGTAGATCTCCGCTACCGCTCTGATGGTTTGCCCAGCATACTTAGCTTGCATCTGACGTGTTACATAGAATCTTACAGGCTCGGTTCCTGTGCGTTCCTCGTAGTCCCATTGGAACGATGGATCAGCCACTGTCTCCTTTGAAGTATTTACGATATATGACTTGCCATCCTTGGTGTATGGAGAGGTCGCAAATACTTTTTTCCTGATTTGGAACTTCTCGTGGAAGTCTGCCTTGCTTAGATTAGCGTGATGATATAACTCCTCGTTCATTTGCTTAGCAGTCATAACGCTTATGATAGCATCACAACTAGCATCCTTCTCAATAGGCTTAATAACAACGCGCTTAATTTCTGGCTTAACAATCGGAGTCTTTTCCTCAGTAAATTGGAGCTTAATGTATCCAGCTGCTGCAATGCATTTGCCGTTCATTAGGCGAACCCTAACGATAGGGGTTTTGTCGATAGCTGCTTTGTTTCCTTTTTGTCCGTAAACTCGTGCACTCACAAAACCATTCTCAAGGTCAATAAACTCTTGCTGATCGGTCTTATTGTCGCCTAATTTATAGACGATTTTCTTTCCATCATTATCAAGAAGATCAAAGACATAGTTTAAGTCATACTTAGCGTTGTCAGAAAATGGTCTCAGGACATCATTGTCACACCATTCAAAGGTTTTAACAATATCACGAAGGTCAGTCTTTTCGTTGTAATAAATAGGATAAGCAACTCTGCTCTCCTTCGCTATTTCTAGGCTAGGGTATAAACGTACTGGGCTCTCGTCCTGATCATCGATAGCGTTATTAGGACTACGACCAAGTTCTAACGAAATGTCTGTGAAGTTTACCTTTGCCCAATCGCTATGGACTTCTGTTCCTTCGTTAATTTCCTTTGCAAAAGGCAGGCGTAACTGAATCTGATGCTCCTTATCATTACCCTTAGGTGCCATCTCCTTATTTACCTTGAAAGTTACAGAAAGAATAGCATCCTTAAGCTCTACATTCGTTACTTTTTCTATAAACTTTTTCTCTGCGCGTAGGGTTGGGGAATTGAGGTAAAAATCTATATTTTCTACGTCAATAGAAGCTAGAGTTGCATTGGATGGAGAAACCCTAAACTTCATAGTGCTTTCTGATGATGGAGTACTTTCACTATCACAACCACCATTATAGATAATATTGCCGAAATTAATGATAGGGAAAGATCCTTGCTTGGTTACAGCATCAGGAATGATGACTAGGCTAGTAATTGGCACAAGACCAATCTTAACACCTTCATGTGCACCAGCAACGTTGAAGAATGTAACTGCCCCATCCTTGAATATAGCAGTGATTGTACCCTCTGGAAGCCACTTTATGGTAGTAACGTTGCGAACCTTTTTGCCTTCAGCATCGGTAGATACCTCCACCCAGAAGCCCTTCTCTGCTCCCTCAGTGCCTGGCTCGTACCATACACCGTCCTTGCCAGGAGCGCCTTGGTCGCCCTTAGCGCCCTTGTCGCCCTTAGCGCCCTTGTCGCCCTTAGCGCCCTTGTCGCCCTTGTCGCCCTTAGCGCCCTTGTCGCCCTTGTCGCCCTTGTCGCCCTTGTCGCCCTTGTCGCCCTTAGCGCCTTCCTTGCCAGGAGCGCCTTGGTCGCCCTTAGCACCGTCCTTGCCACGGGATGGGAGACCTGTGTCCCTACCATCGATGAACCAATTGCCGTTTTCTCCGATTTTAACCACAGA